>JAHJLN010000379.1 GCA_018821715.1 Pseudomonadota bacterium
ATGTATTTCTTCAGAAAATAAAAAATGTGTCTCAGCACGAGTATTTAAAGGAAATTTCAAGATTTAATGACACAAATAAAACCAATGAAGACTTTTTTGATCAGGTGATCAGCAAATATCCTGAATTTGATGAATTATATAGAAAAGAAGTATCCGTTAAAACAATACCTGAACTTGACATCATGGAATATATCATTCGCCATTCGCCATTTTTAAAAGAAGATGAAAACCAGTGGATTAAATCTGTACTCCAGATTGTTAGAAATACGTCTTCGTATTTTCAACCCCAGATTAGAACAAAAATCATGAATGAGGGGTGGGCAAGTTATTGGCATGAATACCTTTTTATGCGGGATGACAGGATCTGCGGTCATGAAGCAGATTATGCCAAGATTAATGCAGGGGTAACCTCTATGCCAAAAGTCGGATTGAATCCGTATGCGCTTGGAATGCGGCTGTTTCAACATATAGAGGAAATGGAAGATAAGGGCTGTTATTCTTTTGATTATATGTTTTTAAAAGATGAGGTCAAACGCAAAAAATATAATCGCAAAAATAATTCAGGTGCTGAAGCAATATTGCAGATTCGTGAAAATTTTATTGATTTTACGTTCATAAATAGTTTTATTGATCAGGAGTTTGTTGCCAGACATGATCTTTTTGTTGCAGGAAAACGGTTTAATAATGCCAGGATGTCGTGGGAATATTATATCAAATCCAAAAAAGCAAAAGATTATAAGCAAATGATTATTGATACACTGTATCATCCGCCGGAAATTATCGTTGATAAAGCCGGCAGCAAAAATGGGATATTGTATTTGAGCCATAAATTTGAAAATAAACCGTTAAAAATGGATTATATTGAAAACACCATGATTGGCATAGAATATTTATGGGGCGGGCCTGTCCATTTGGAAACCAGTGAACCCGTTATATCAGGACAGCCTGCAACAAATTATGCCAATTTTTGGGACCCTGCTTCTCAAAAAGCCGGAGAAAAAAAGCCGGAGACCATCAAATGGAAAAGAATGCTGTATGTGATGGAAAACCGGAAACTTCATAAACGGGAGTTATAATTTAATATGGATACACCGTCTTCAAAAAAAATATCAGTGGATCAAACCCTTGATCTTTTAGATAAAAATATAACTGATTACCAAAGGCTCAAGCCTGTTCCGTTTGATGAATTTCTAAATATCTTAAATGCAAAGCCGTCCCAGATCCTGCGAAATATCTTTCAGGCGTTTCACGATATGATAAAAAGTCATGTCGATGAATCAGAAGACACCATAGCCGGAGATGTTGATAAACTGGCGTTTACCAATTATGATTGTTCAAGGCTTTTTGTTGATGATTCTGAAAACCCGTATTTTACGGATATGCTTTTTGCCAATCGGTTTATGAAACACATGGAATATTTGCGGCATGGGGCTCAGCAGAATCGGATATATATATTTTATGGACCTCATGGTTGCGGAAAGAGTACCTTTTTAAACAATTTGCTAAAGAAATTTGAAATGTATGCCAACACACAAGAGGGTCTCAGGTATGAAATTGTCTGGCGGTTGAATATTAAAAAACTCCAGGACAAAGAAAAGTCTCGCACGGTATCTGCCTTTGAAAAACTGATTCACTATGTTGAAAAAGGAGAGGATAAAGGACTTAGGTCGGAATTAAATCAAAGGTCGCTTGGCAACACGGATAAAGAATATATTGAAGTCCCCTGTATTTCACATGATAATCCTTTTTTGGCTATCCCCAAAGATCAGCGAAGACTTGTCTTGGATGAACTGATTAAAAATGATGAATTTAAATGGCGCCTGTTTACGGAAAAAGAATATGAATGGGTGTTTAAAGAAGAAGTATGTACGATTTGTTCTTCTATTTATCATTCTTTGCTGGAACGGCTGGGCAACCCGTCGGAAGTGTTTAAAATGCTCTATGCCCGGCCGTATTATTTTAATCGCCGCCTTGGAAACGGGATCAGTGTCTTCAATCCTGGCGACAGCCCGTTAAAACAGAATATCCTTTCAAACGAGATGCTGCAAAACAGGATCAACGATCTTTTCCAGGACAGCAATGTGATCAACTATATGTATTCACGATTTGCTAAAATCAATAATGGGATTTATGCGCTCATGGATATAAAGGCCCATAATATTGATCGGATGGTTGAACTTCATAATATTATCAGTGAAGGACTCCACAAGGTTGAAGATATTGAAGAACGAGTGGATTCTTTGTTTTTTGCATTGATGAACCCAGAGGATAAAAGAAGTATCCGGGATTTTCCTTCATTTGAAGACAGGATCCAGTATATTGATATCCCTTATGTCCTTGACGTTAAAACAGAAGTCAGGATTTTCCATAATATTTTCGGAAGGCATATTGAAGGCAGTTTTCTTCCAATGGTTCTTGAAAATTTTGCCAGGATCATTATCTGCACAAGAATTGGTAAAAAATCACAGGCCCTGGCAGAATGGATAAAAGATCCTTCAAAATATAAGAATTTTTGCGATGAACAGCTCATGCTGTTAAAAATGGAACTGTTCTCCGGTAATATTCCAAAATGGCTGGAAGAAGAAGATATTAAATCCCTTGATAACAAGATGCTTAAAAAGATAATTGCAGAATCGGAAATTTATGGAAAAGAAGGACTGTCCGGCCGAGATGCCATTAAAATTTTTGATCAATTCTATTCAAAATATGCCAAAGAAGACCGATTGATCAATATGCCGGACCTATGCACGTTTTTTGACAAGCTTGATGATCAGCCAAAAAGAATGATCCCCCCGGGATTTCTTGAATCATTGTTAAGAATGTATGATTACAGTATCCTGCAGCAGGTTAAAGAATCCTTGTATTATTACAATGAGGAACAGATTGCTAAAGATATTAAAAATTATATTTCTGCGATCACAAACGAATTGGATTCTTTTGTAAAGTGTATTTTTACAAAAGAGGAGATCCATGTCACGGAAGAATTTCTTGAAAGCATTGAGAACAGGCTTCTTTCTGAAAACATGGACAAGAAAAGAAGACAGGAAATTCGAAATGATGTGTTAAAAGAGTATACAACCAGAACGCTGACACACGAGATCATGATAGAGGGAAAAAACATTACGGAAACAAGGCTGTTTGAATCCTTATATGAACGATATGTTCACAATCTTAAAAAAAGGGTATTGGAGCCGTTTATTGAAAATGAAAATTTCAGGAATGCCATTAAAGATTTTGATACGGATAAATTCAAAGCCCATGACAAACGGATTAAAAAGGATGTAAAATTTTTGCTGGACAATCTTTCTAAAAAATTCGGATATACAACCCAGGGGGCGAATGAGGCATGCATTTATGTAATTGATAACGATCTGGCAAATAAGTTCAAATAATTTTTCTATATTAATTCCTTGATTCTTTTCAAAACTTCCTTTAAATCAAGACCATGATTTTTTTAATGGGAAGCGTTATGCCTATTCTATACTGTATTTTCAGGTAAATATGTCAAATCATTTAATCAAAGCGGTTCAAAACAAAGGCAACTCTGCGGTTATCACCCCCACAGACGGATCTCATAAAGCCTATTTAACCGCTCAATTGTATAAAGCTTCAGATGTTTCAATTGTTGTTATTTTAAAAGATAAAAAAAAAGCGTTAAGCTTTTTAGATGAATTGAATTTCTTTCTGCCGGAAAAAAAAGATCAAATCATTTTTTTTCCAGGGTATCATATTCTGCCGTTTAAATCCCTGTCATACCATAAAGAGACGTCTACAAACCGGCTGGCAGCATTGTCAAAAATTATAAATTCAGGCGTTGAACCCTTGATCATTGTCACGGTTGTGGAAACAATTCTGCAGAAATTGATTCCTAAAAAAGACCTGAATGATTTTGCTGAAATTGTGATAGCCAATGAAGAGGTTGACAGGGATGCACTGATCATTAAACTTGAATCCGGAGGTTATACAAAGACGTCTCTTGTAGAAGATCCGGGAGAATATTCCGTCCGCGGCGGCATACTGGATGTTTTTTCTCCAGGGGAAAAATATCCGGTTCGAATTGAATTTTTTGGTGACCTTGTAGAATCCATCCGCTATTTTTCTCCATTTACCCAGCGAGGGGTCAAGGACATTTATGAAACCATCATTATCCCTGCAACAGAAGCTGTTTTAACCAAAGCAAACCTGCCCCATATCCTTGCACGTCTCAGGCAGGCAGGAAGCGTTGCAGGACTTGATGCATCAAAAACCAGAACCTATGTGAACGAAACAAGGGAATTCGGCAGATTCCCGGGTATCGAAAGTATGTTGTCCATTGTTTATGATAGCCTGGACACGTTTTTTGATTATCTTCCTGAAAAGACTCGCCTGGTGTTGGATTTTCCTGACGAACTGGAATCTTGTGCAATAGATTTTGAGGATAAAGCTTTGCATAACTACAAAAGCACAGCATCAGAGAACCGGCTTTGTGTTGAACCGGATTCCATTTATTTAAATTGGGAAAAGATAAAAATTCTCATTAAATCAAAACCGCACACATCCTTTAGACAATTTGATATTTCCAACAAAGCAGCGGATGAAGATCCGGCTCTTCTTTTATTTGATTATCAGGATAACACAGCACTTTCTTCATTGTTGAAAAGAGAAGGAACCAAGGAAAATCCTTTAACGCCATTGGTCGACTGGTTTAACGACCATATGACCTGCAAACGGATTGTCCTGTGTGTCCTGAGTCAGGAATCCCAGGCAAAAAGACTGCTGTCATTGCTTCAACCTTACGGCATTGCGCCAAAACCCTGCAAATCATTTACTGCTGCCATTGGACAAAAAACAGGTATTTATTATGTGTTTGGAGAGGTATCCTCAGGATTTGTTTTAAAAGAAAAGGGGTTTGCCCTTGTAACTGAAAATGAAATTTTCGGTAAAAAAAGAATTCGAAGGCAACGGTCGGTCAGAAGAGATCTGAAAACTGAGTTTATCACTCCCGAAGAGTTGAAAAATGGAGATATAATTGTCCATATTGAACATGGAGTTGGGCAGTACGAGGGGTTGTGCAATTTAAAGGTCAATGGTATTTCCCAGGATTTTATCCTTATTCTTTATCAGGACAATGATAAATTATATTTGCCGGTTGATCGCATTGAAATGATCGGCAAATATATCGGGATAGATGGCTATACACCGGTTCTTGACAAAATCGGCTCAAAAGCCTGGATAAAGTCAAAGGCCAAGGCAAAAGAAGAAGTTGAAAAACTTGCTGCCGATCTGTTAAATCTGTATGCGCGGCGAAAAGTGAATAAAGGATTTGCATTCAGCAGGCCGGATAATTATTACAATGATTTTGAAGCCGCCTTTGTTTATGAAGAAACCCGTGATCAGCTCAAGGCGATTGATGATGTGCATCTGGATATGGAGTCCAGCATCCCAATGGATCGGCTGATCTGCGGCGATGTAGGTTATGGAAAAACAGAAGTGGCCATTCGGGCGGCATTTAAAGCGGTAAATGACGGCAAACAGGTGGCGGTTGTGGTGCCGACCACTATATTGGCAGAACAGCACCTTGCAACATTCACAGATCGGTTTGCTCAATACCCTGTTCATATTGAATGCCTGTCAAGGTTTCGAACTCGAAAAGAGCAGACCAGGATACTCAAGGAAATCAGTACAGGCATAGTGGATATTGTCATTGGAACTCACAGACTTTTTCAAAAAGACGTTGACTTTAAATCTTTGGGACTTCTGGTGATTGATGAAGAACAGCGGTTTGGGGTGAAACACAAGGAAATTTTAAAAAAGAAGAGAAGTACAATAGATGTTCTGGCACTGACGGCAACCCCAATCCCCAGAACTCTTCATATGTCTCTAACCGGCATGAGGGATATCAGTGTGATTACAACTCCTCCTGCTGACAGGCAACCGATTGTATCCTATATCTCAAAATATGAAGACACTATTGTAAAAGATGCCATTAAAAGAGAATTAACACGAAAGGGTCAGATATTCTTTGTTCATAATAACATCAAGACCATTTTTAAAACGGCACAGAATTTAGAAAAACTGGTTCCTGAGGCCAAAATCGGTGTGGCTCACGGAAGGCTTTCGGAAACTGAGCTTGAAAAAGTGATGCTCAAGTTTGTCAGTTTTGAAATTGATGTTCTCGTATGCACAACCATTATTGAATCCGGCCTTGATATTCCTTCGGCAAATACCATGATTATTAACAAAGCTGAACGATTCGGACTTTCCCAGATTTATCAGTTAAGAGGACGGATCGGGCGCGGTGATCATCAGGCTTATGCCTATCTGTTTATTTCCGATGAAGACAGATTGACAAAAGATGCAAAAAAAAGATTGTCGGCATTAATGGAGTACAAAGATCTTGGTTCCGGATTCCAAATCGCTATGAAAGATCTACAGATCCGTGGTGCCGGGACTGCCCTTGGGGCTTCGCAATCCGGTCATATCGCCGCCGTCGGGTATGACATGTTTTTAAAACTGCTGGATCAGGCAGTTCATGATTTAAAAGGGGAACAGATCATTGAACCGCTGGAACCTGAGATTAATGCAACCATGTCCTCGGGATTTCCGGACGATTATATAGAATCGGTAGAACAGCGACTAACATTGTACAGAAGACTGTCAAGGATCACCAGGATTTCGGACATCTCTGATA
Source organism: Pseudomonadota bacterium (assembly GCA_018821715.1). GTDB lineage: Bacteria > Desulfobacterota > Desulfobacteria > Desulfobacterales > Desulfobacteraceae > Desulfobacula. Next base: position 6,671 of record JAHJLN010000379.1, read on the forward strand.
TGAAAAAAGAACTTTCAGACCGTTATGGGAAGCTGCCTAAAGAGGCTGAAAATATGCTTTTAAAAATTATGCTCAGGGTGTATTGCATACAAGCAGGGGTTCAACGGCTTGATATTACACCCAATACCCTGACGCTCGCTTTTTCTGAAAAACACAGAAAAAGTCCGCTGGCGTCTTTAAATACAGCACTAAAAGGTATGGCTCAGTTTGAATTTATTAAAAAAGACAGCATCCAGATTCAATTGGGAAGAAAAAGAAATAATATCTCCGCAGCCCTTTTAGAGACCAGAAATATTCTCAAGGCGATCGCCTGAATTTTTACTTTTGTAAATAAAATCAATTATTTTTAAGTTTAGTCTTTATCTTTTTATAAGATTTAATATAATAGGTCAAAATTATCGAATCTTGTACAAATATGGTTTTTTATAATCTCAAACTTCAATAAAAGGTGAAATTATGAAACCTCTGATCAAAAAAGACTCTTTTTTCTTAAAAAAATTTATCCAAACCCTAAATCAGGAAATGATTCCCCTTGAAATTGTTGATATAAACGGGAATAGGTATTCTACCGCCCAGCAGGAGATAAAACACAAGATACTGATTAAAGACAAGAAATTTTTTAATGCACTTGTCTGTCCTGATGCATTTTCTCTTGGTGAAGCCTATATAAAAGGATACTTTGATATATCCGGCAGTATAAAAGAGTTGTATGAAATCCTCTGCGATAAAATACTCACCACAGATCAACGGAAAAGTATTTTTACCTTTTTTTCCAGTCTTCTTGTGAAAGCAAAGGAAAAAGAAAAAGAAAATATTGAGTATCACTACAATGTTCCCAGTGAATTTTATGAGCTGTTTTTAGGGAAAACAATGGGATACACATGTGGATATTATACAGGTAAAACTGCAACAATGGATGATGCGCAGAGCGAGAAAATGGATATTATCTGCCGGAAGTTAAAATTAAAAAAAGGAGAGAAACTTCTTGATATAGGGTGTGGGTGGGGAAATTTCAGTGTGTATGCAGCAAAACATTATGGTGTGGATATCACTGGAATAACGTTGAGTTCTGAACAAAAACAATATGCTGAACGCTGGATAGAAAAAGAAGGGCTTTCCCATAAAATTAAAATAAAAATTTTAAATTACAGAGATCTTGGTGTTGAAATGTTCGATAAAATATCCTGTGTAGGGATGTCCGAGCATGTGGGAAGAACGAATATGCAAAATTTTTTTAAAATTGTTTATAACAGTCTTAAAAAAGGCGGGCTTTTTATGCAGCATACCATTACCACCAATATCAGAAGAAAAAAAGGGTATGAAAATTCGTTCCTGGATAAATATATGTTTCCGGGCGGTGAGTTAATGTTTGAGCATGATCTTTTGAAGATGGCGTCGTCTACAGGATTTGAGCTGCTGAATGCAGAGAATTTCAGAACCCATTACATCAAAACCTTAAATGATTGGATACTGCGAATGGAGAAACAAAAAGAGAAATTGCTCAAGATTGTTTCTGAAAATGTATATCGTATTTATCATGTCTTTTTTATCGGATCTTTGATTTCTTTTAAGACAAAAGAAATTTCTTTGTTTCAAAATCTCTTTTATAAGACAGATAGTGATTACAGCGGCACCGACCTTTTTGTAAGTCCATATGCTAGAAATGAAACTCGAATTACCTGATATAGACAAATTTGAACGGATTGTCTTTAAGAAGAAAAATGCGTTAAATCTTCTTTTATCCTTTTCAATGAAATTAATGCAAGCCAGACAGGTCGGTCTGTTACTGGGGACCGACAAGACTTATTTGAAATTCCTGCCGCCGGACAGGTGGGACAGGGGCGTCATGCATAAGTTCAATGGAAAGGGGACTGCTGGGTTTGTTTTAAAATGTTTTGGTACCTGGATTGTAAAGTATAAAGGCCTGTCACCGGTCAGACTGTATAAAGATACACAGTTTGGTGAAAAAAAAGAGAGTGACGGCATTATTTCTTTTGTCTTAAGAAAACATAAAGAATTTTATGGAAAAGGTATTAAAATTCTTATCATAGATAACATCCGTGATGCGATAAATGATGAGAAAGAAAATTATTCACATGTATCTATTTTTTCTTACAATGGGGATAGGTTTGAATCCCTGCCGGATTTGAAAATTAACAATGCCATTGTCAAGCAATTCAAAGCAAAAAATTTTGTTTCCGCCTATATCCCGGATTATGGTGCCATTGTTTTTAATACCATCAGTGAGGACTTGCTACTAAAAAAAGATGAAGAATTCACATATGGATTGCAGCTGAAAAAACGATTGAATATGTTGATCTCTGCCATTGAGATGGCCTCTCTTGCCTATATCGGGCTTGCCAAAGGCAGACAGGCGGCACATATCATATGGCGGAAAGAAAAAAGCCTTAGAAAAACTGCAGTACAATTGAAAAATAAAGAAATCGAGCTGAATGCCCAGAAAGAATATCTAAGAGCCGTGGGTGCTGTCAATGAAAGACAGCTTAATATGGAAGCTGTCAATATTACAGATGGCGTGTATGCTTTTATGGATATGGTGGGGTCAGCAACTATAAGGAAAAAATTCAGTCCCCAGGATTATTTTTTTATATTGAATCTGTGCCACCAGATAGCTGCAAACAATGCAAATCGTTATTGCTGCAGGGTAGACAATTTTATTGGTGATTCTGTTTTTCTACAGAATGCCTCACCATTTGATAATAAAAAAAAAGATTTCTCTATGGGATCACATGAAAGAATCATGTTGATGGTGTTTGCTCTGGCTTCAATCTTTAATGAGATACAGTTGCTCATGCAAGGACAGCATAACATGGATAAGGCCGGCAGAATTAAGGAATTGATAGACAAAGCTCAAACAAATATCAGTTTCAGGGCAGGACTGGAAATAGGCTCGGCAATGATTGGTCCTTTGGGAAGCAAGAAAAGAAAAATTGTAACCGCTATCGGTAAAGCGGTAAACAATGCCTCAAGGCTTGAAAGCACTGGCGTAAAAGAAGAGATTCATGTCAGTGATACGGTTATGACCCTGTTAAAAGATGCTTATATTACAAGGGATACAAAAATTATCTGGGAAATTGTTTTAAAAGCAAATGCCGACAAAAATAATGAAATCTCAAGGGGAATGCTTTTTTTTGACGGTTACAAAACAATTTTCGGGATTAGTGAAAATGTGATAAAAGAAAGAAAAGACGTCTCCTATAAAGAGTTCTCAAAAAAAATTTCATATTTGATCAGATGTCTCCCTGATACCAATGATTCCGCCTATGTGTTGATGAACTCAAGGGTGTGATTTTCCAGTTCAATAATAATCTTTTTTGTATTTGTCCCAGGCAGGCCGTTGCCTATTTTTGAGTCGTCAACTTGAATGACCGGTACCACACATTTGTTTGTCCCGGTGATAAACACCTCATCAGCTGTTAACAGCTGTTCTAATGTGATCGCTTTTTCTTGCACCGGATAAAGGTTTCTGGCAAACGATAGGACCGCCTGCCGGGTGATGCCTTTGAGAATCCCGTCCTTTGGGGTGATAAGTGTGTTATTGAAAAATGCAAACAGGTTGCTGGTCGTTCCTTCCAGAACCTCCATTCTTCGATTGATATAAATGGCCTCGATTGCATCCTTTTCTTTTGCCAGTTTTAATGCCATGGCAGCCGGTATGTATGAGATTACCTTTGCATCCGGCAGCGGTCTTTCAAGCGGGTGGGTGATGACTTTAACGCCTTTTTCATACCAGGAATCCGGCAGGTTGTTCATGTCTGTAACCAGGATGATCAGTCTGGGGTGACCTTGAGGGTAAAAAAAATCAGAACTGGAACCGCCGGTAATAACGATCCTGATATTTGCCTCATCAATCAGCTGATTCCTTTTTAGTGTTTCAAGAACAATATCTATGATGTCTTTTGTTGACCACGGTAAAGACAGTCCAATTTCTTTTGCTGAATTTTCCAAACGCTTGATGTGTTCATCTAAAAAGTAAGGCTTACCTTTGTAAGTGCGCATAATATCACAAACACCATACCCTCTTAAAACGGCAAGATCATTGACCGGTATCATGGCCTGATCAGAGGGAACAAACCTGCCATCAACATAATATGTTTTCATGAATCATACTCCTTGCAAGTTGAAAAATTGAATTTTTTATAGTACAGTTGTAAGTATTTAACAAGGAAGATCAAGGGATATGAAGAATTAAAATGAGTTTATATTACGGCATAAAATATAATGTAAAAGGAGTGATGCTGGCTTTAAAAACTCCAAAACTATTGATGCTTGGGATACTTCGATTTCTAATCGTCTTGGTTTTAACGTTGATGGTATCCGGCCTTGTATTATACTGGCATGATGAAATTTTGAACCTGATTTGGAAAATGCCGGAGTCAGGTTGGCTGATATATGTATGGAAAGCAGTTTCCTGGATATTATCCGTCGTCCTTGCGGGCATTTCAATGGTTATGGCGTATCTTTTATCACAACTGCTGTTCTGTGTGTTTATCATGGATTATATGTCTCGAATTACAGAAACAATTGTCTTGGGAAAACAGGCTCAATTTGAACCCGGGTCATGGTTTGTTTTTTTTGTACATCTGATAAAGCAGGAGATACCAAGGGCCATCATTCCGGTTTTGATAACGATCATTATCATGCTTTTGGGGTTATTAACCCCTGTCAGCCCTGTTATTATTGTGGTGTCCTCCATTGCCGCTGCTGTTTTTTTAGCATGGGATAATACAGATCTGATACCGGCCAGACGTATGGTTCCATTTAAAATACGGATCGGGTTTTTAAAAAATAATTTAATGTTTCATGTCGGATTTGGACTCCTTTTTCTTATCCCTGGATTGAATATTTTGTTTTTATCTTTTGCACCGGTCGGTGCAACCCTTTATTACATTGATAAAGAAAGGGAATGATTTAAATTGATAAAGAGTTTGATATGGAAGTGATCTGCAAACAATCGCCTCACAGGCTATCCTATGAAGAGACAAAAACAATATCACAGGAAGAAAAGATCATTGTGTGTTCCTATTGCAATAATCCTATTACGGACCCTTCAAAACAACTCATTGTAAATAATTCATTTCGTCATATATTTGCCAATCCCCATGGTTATGTGTTTGAGATAGGGTGTTTTTCAGAAGCCGGGGGGTGTACAAAAGCGTCTGATTCTTCTTCTGAATTTTCATGGTTTGCCGGTTTTTCCTGGCAAATCGGAATCTGTAACGCCTGTTCAACCCATTTGGGATGGGTTTTTGCATCAGACGCTAAACGGTTTTACGGACTTATCCTTGAAAAGTTAATCTTTCCATAAAAAAACCTTTTGACAATTTTTCAATATTTAATATAATTAAAAGAACCTTCAAGCTTATCGTTGATCTGAAGTTCGTTCTTTGATGTTCATATCCACTTCATACTGAATAGCTTTAATTTTTTAATACCATGTAAGGGAGAATGGAATGGAACATGCAAAAAGTGTTTATGCAAAACGCTCTCCTGTAGACCGCAGATCGCCGGTTGACAGGCGCATACTCGATATGGGACCCGGTTATCCCGGCCGAGAAAAAAGAGCAGACTTAACAGGCCGCAGAAAGGGTTGGGAAGACAGATACGGTTGGGAAAGAATCAGCAAATGGAGCAGTTCCCCTACTTATTCTGATTTACCATAAGTGTTGCATCTTAAGTTTTAGCTTCTATGTCGGCATCTGAAATATAAGTTACGATTTAAATTGAATTCGATACGATCTGTTTTGAAAAAGCCTCATGCCATCGCGCATGTTGATGGATTGGTGCGTTTATGTTTCTTGGAATTTCCATTGTTTTTTGTATATCACCTGTGGTAAACAAATCAGAATATTTTGTCCATTTTAAAAATCAGAATTAAGATCAGATAGGAAATATTATGAAAGTTTTTGTAACGGGTGTGGCAGGGTTTATCGGGTTTAATTTAGCTTCTCGCCTGCTTAAAGACGGTCATGAAGTTTATGGTATTGATAATTTGAATGATTACTATGATGTGAACCTTAAAAAAAACAGGTTGTCCATCATTGAAAAACATGAAAAATTTAAATTTATTCTGGGCGATATAGCTGACAGGGAAAACCTAAAGAACCTGTTTGAAACCCATCAATTTGATTATGTCATAAACCTTGCTGCTCAGGCAGGGGTCCGGTACAGTATTGAAAATCCGGGATCATACATTGACAGCAATCTGGTTGGGTTTGGCAATATTCTTGAAGGATGCAGGCATTGCGGCGTTAAACATCTGGTTTATGCTTCCAGCAGTTCTGTATATGGGCTCAATAGCCATATGCCATTTTCCGTCCGGCATAATGTGGATCATCCTATCAGTCTTTATGCAGCGTCTAAAAAAGCCAATGAATTAATGGCCCATACCTATAGTTATTTGTATAAACTTCCCACAACCGGACTAAGGTTTTTTACGGTTTATGGCCCCTGGGGCAGGCCGGATATGGCTCTTTTTCTTTTTACCAAGGCGATTTTGAATGATGAACCCATAAATGTATTTAATAACGGGAACATGCAAAGAGATTTTACCTATATCGATGATATTGTTGAGGGCGTTGTCAGGGTGATGAACACTATCCCTGAGGCGGACCCTGACTGGACATCAGACACTCCCAATCCCTCCAGCAGCTGTGTCCCATACAAATTGTACAACATCGGAAATAATCAGCCGGTCGCCCTGATGGCATTTGTTGAGGCCATTGAAAAAGCGATCGGGAAAAAAGCCGTTAAAAATTATCTGCCGTTGCAGCCTGGCGATGTTCCGGCAACCTATGCCGATGTAAATGATCTGATAAAGGATACCGGTTTTAAACCCTCAACGTCCATAGAAGAGGGAATAAACAATTTTGTTAAATGGTACAAAGCGTACTTTAAATAACTTTTGTGGAGAACAATATTCATGGATAAGAATACTAAAATAGCTGTTATTGGGCTGGGTTATGTTGGATTACCGCTTGCTGTTCATTTTGGCGCAAAATTCCATACAACAGGTCTTGATCTAAAAGAAAGTATTATTGAAAACTGCAAAAAATTTAAAGATCCAACAGGCGAAGTTTCAAAAGAAGAGTTTGAAAAAGCAGACTGTTTTTACCCAACTTCGGATCCTTCTAAAATTTTTGATGCCGATTATATCATTGTGGCAGTGCCCACCCCCATAGATCAAGCCAGAAGGCCGGATTTGAAATATATGGAAAGTTCTTCTAAAACTGCTGGAAAATATATGAAAAAAGGGGCGGTTGTTATTTTTGAATCAACCGTGTACCCCGGTGTTACAGAAGATATCTGTGTCCCGATTTTAGAAAAAGAATCAGGATATAAGTGGAAAAAAGATTTTCACGTAGGATACTCTCCTGAACGGATTAATCCGGGTGACAAGGAACATACCCTGTCAAAGATTGTAAAAGTTGTCTCAGGAGATGATGCTGAGACCTGTGATAAAGTGGCAAAGCTTTATGAAACCATTGTTAAGGCAGGGGTCCACAGAACCCGGACGATAAAAGAGGCAGAAGCCGCCAAGGTGATCGAAAACACACAAAGAGATTTGAATATTGCATTAATGAATGAACTGGCACTTATTTTTGATAAGTTGGGTATTGATACAAAAAATGTACTGGAAGCAGCCGGGTCCAAATGGAATTTTCTTCCCTTTAAACCAGGACTTGTGGGCGGGCATTGTATCGGCGTTGATCCCTACTATTTAACCTTTAAGGCGGAATCAGTAGGCTACCATCCCCAGATCATTTTATCCGGTCGAAGAATAAATGATAACATGGGGCGGTTTGTTGTTGAAAAAACCGTTAAGATGATGATTAATCAAGGGTTGAGCATCAAGGATTCAAAGGTCGGGGTCCTGGGGCTTACATTTAAAGAAGACTGCCCGGATCTAAGAAACACCAGAGTAGTAGATATTATTGAAGAACTTCATTCCTATGGGACAAATGTCCTGGTCCATGATGCGATTTCCGATCCAAAAGAGGCCCTGGAATATTACAATGTAGCGCTTTGCGAATGGGATGATCTTAAAGATCTTTCCGCTCTCATCCTTGCAGTACCCCATAAAGCGTATTTGAAAAAAAATCTTTCACAAATTAAAGACATGCTTCTCCCTGACGGCTGCCTGATTGATGTGAAATCAGTGTTTGATGCAAAAGAAGCACAGGAATTAGGAATAAATTTCTGGCGGTTGTAAAACAGATTGAAAACTATTTCAATCTATACAAGCGCCCTTGAAACAATTTCATATACATTTTTAGAAAGGGTTTGAATGGACAAAATCCGTTCAAGCTCTTTTTTCATCAAAGCTTTTCGTGGGGCATCATACTTTTTCCAGTGATTAAAGCATGAAGACAACCTTGCAGCAACATTGTGATTAATTTGATCTAATAGAATAATCTGATCAGCAATAAACCGATACCCATTTCCATCTTGTTGATGAAAATTGATATGATTTTGCATGGCAAACATATAGATCAGTGATCTGACCTTATTCGGGTTTTTTATTGAAAAATCCGGATGATGGGTAAGGGATTTTACGATTTCCAGGGTATTGGGAAGTGTTGATCCTGCCTGGACAGCGAACCACTTATCCAAAACAAGCTTGTCATGCTTCCATTTGGAATAAAAGGTGTCAACAGCCTTTTGTTTTGTATCTGGATCGATCTCTGAAAGAATTTTAAACGCTGCTATTTCGTCCGTCATGTTTTTTGCAGCTGCATAATGATCAAAGATAAGAGGGGTTATGTCCTTTTGTTTTAAACTGCCAAGATACGACAGGCATAAATTTTTCAAACTTCGATCCGCCATTGCCCCGTGGGATATGCTCAAAGGATCTGATTTTGAACAAAGCTCGATTACAGTGAAGAAATGGTTTTTCAGTTGTCTTGCGATTTCTTGCTTTAAATACAATCTTGCCTTATGAATGGCGTTGACTTCAACAAGATCAACATGATCTTTAATTTCAGTTTCTATCGGTAATGAAAGCGCTTTTGCCAAAAACGCACGATCGGTACCTGTGTCCAACAAGGCTTTTTTAAAAGCATGAATTAAATTTGAAGAAACTGACAAGTCTTCATCGGATCGAAGGATATTTATTATCCGTTTGAGTTCTTTAAAAAACAAGGTTTGTGCAGAATCCCATCTATTAAAGTCATCTGTATCATTGGCCATGAGAAAAGCAAGTTCCTCATCGGTAAAATCCGTTTTAATTTTTACCGGCGCAGAAAATTGTCTGAACAGAGATGGGAGGCTGTTTTCAGGAATATTATCAAAGATGAACGTTTCCTTGTCGGATTTTAATTCAATTAATGCTTTTCCTTGGGGTGTAATATCATTTCCTTTACAATCAATAATCCCAAAATTAACAGGGATATGTAACGGCTGTTTTTTCGACTGGTTTCTGTCCGGTAAAGTATTTTGTTCAAAGGCTATGGTAAGCTGCTTTAAATCAGGGTTATATGAGCGCGCCACTGTCACTGTCGGTGTACCTGATTGAAAATACCATGTTTTGAATTGTTTAAAGTCAACACCTGAAACCGATTCCATCGCACCTACAAAATCTTCTATCGTTACAGCCATGCCGTCAAATTTTTTAAAATACAGCTCAATTCCTCTCCTGAATTTTTTTTCTCCTATCAATTGATGAATCATTCTGACAAGTTCCGAACCTTTCTCATAGACAGTCATGGTATAAAAATTATCCATTTTAATATAAGACTCCGGCATGACAGGATGGGTCATGGGACCGTCATCCTCCGGGAATTGATACCCCCTTAAATTCCTGACATTTGAAATTCTTTTAACCCCTCTTGAATTTAAGTCTGATGAAAATTCCTGGTCCCTGAAGACCGTCAGCCCTTCTTTTAAACTTAATTGAAACCAGTTTTTAAGGGTGACCCTGTTGCCGGTCCAGTTATGAAAATATTCATGACCGATAACACCTTGAATATTTAAAAAGTCCTCATCCGTTGCTGTCTCAGGGTTTGCAAGAACATATTTGGAGTTAAAAATATTTAACCCTTTGTTTTCCATGGCACCTGCGTTAAAATCATTGATCGCCACTATCTGATAAAGATTAAGATCATACTCAAGGCCGAATCGGTTTTCATCCCATTCCATGGCCTGTTTTAGCGAGGTCATGGAATGGCCGCATTTATCAATATTTTCTTTTTCAGAATAAATTTTTAAATCAACAATTTTTCCGGATTGGGTCGTAAACTGATCGTGAATATGTTCAAGGTCACCGGCAACAACAGCAAAAAGGTAACTTGGCTTTTTAAATGGGTCCTCCCACCTGACAAAGTGCCGGTTGTTGTCAAGATCTCCGAAATCAACCAGATTCCCATTGGACAGCAATACCGGGTATGTTGTTTTATCTGCAACAATGGTGCAGGAGTAAATGGCCATAACATCAGGACGGTCCGGAAAGGGGGTTATCTTCCTGAATCCCTGAGCCTCACACTGGGTACAAAGGATATTCCCTGACTTGTAAAATCCTTCAAGCGTTGTGTTTTCTTCTGGTTTTAAAACCGAAGCAATTTCTAATTCAAAAACATCCGGAGTTCTGGCCAGCTTGAAATAGTCATCCCCTGCATCATATTCACCTGGCAGCAACACCATCCCATTTGCAATAACCGAAGAAATTTCAAAATTGCCTTTGTCAAAACACAGAGGTGTATTTTTATCGGCAACATCAAAATTTTTATGAATTTTTAAAATAGACGTAATCATTGTCTCGTCTTCGTTGATGTTAAATGTCAGATCAACTTGATCAACAATGTAATCGGCCGGTTTATAGTCTTTTAGATATATCGTTTTTGGTTTTTTCATAGTAAAACCATAAAACCATAAATTATGGTTGTCAATTATTGATTTTTAAATTGTTTTTTAAATGCGAATTATATAAGTTAGCATAAAATCTGAAATCAAATAAGGAATTATATTTAATGAACAAGTTCAGTTACAGACTTATATCAATTCTGATATGTATTTTAATCATATTTTCAGGCTGTACAAAAAACGATGAAAAAAATTCACTTGCTTATATTGAAAGTGCACGTAATTTTAATTCCAATAATAAGCCTGAAACAGCAGTTATCGAGTATCGAAATGCCATTAAACTTGATCCGAAAAATCATATCGCATATTTTGAACTGGCAGAAACCTATGTCCTTTTACGACAGGTTAACCAAGCCATAAAATATTATAACCTGGCCATAAAAATGAATCCACAAAGCATTTCTCCATTGCTGAGGCTGGCCCAGATTAATTTGCAGACAGGTCAATTGTTGGATGCCAGAGGCTACCTCTCAAAAGTTCTTGAAATATCCCCATTATCAATTGAAGCGTATCACCTCCTTTCCGGAGTTCAAATAAAGGAAAGGGATTTTGAGTCTGCAATTGAAACACTTACCAAGGCCGCCTCCATAGATAACACAAACGTTAAAACCTATATCGCATTGGCTCAGCTGTATATTAAAACCAAGTCCATTGACAAGGCTGAGAATGCATATATGAGAGCAATAACTCAAGATTCTTCATCGCGACAAGCCTATATGGGGCTTGCAAAATTATATGCCTACCAGAAAAAATGGGATAAGATTGAGGTTCTGTTAAAAGGTCTTATTGATACAGATGGCATTAAGGTTCAAAAATACACCGATCTTGCCAGATTCTATGAAGGCCAGAAACAGTATGAACTGGCTGAAGAAAATTATCAGAAAGCTATAATTGAAGCTTCTGAAGATGTTATTCCCCTAATGAATCTTGCAGAGTTTTATACAAAAAGAAATATTCAGGATAAGGCAATTGTAACAATGAAAAATGCTTTGGGAAAGCAGAAAAGAAGTCCTTTAATCCATACCGGACTATCCCAGATTTATCTCCAGTTTAAAATGATTGAGATGGCAGAAGAATCTGTTGATATGGCTTTGGCCATAGACAGCAATTTTGTCGATGCAATTTTTCAAAAGGGCAGGGTTTTAATGGCTAAAAATGATTTCAAGAAAGCCTTAGATAAGTTTGATGAAGTCATCGCAAAAGATAAAATAAATGCAAAAGCCTATTATTACAGGGCTCTTTGTATAAAACAACGCGGTGCATCAGACAGGCCCGAGCAAAAGATATTCCGTGCAGCAGCCGGCATGCTTGATAATCCGGAAGAATTTGAAAAAGATCAGGTAAAGGGAAATTTTCTTGCTGCAATAACCGTAGACCCAGGCCTTGTAGATGCCAGGCTGCAACTAGCCGAAATTTATATTCTTGAGAATAATCTTAAAAAAGCAAAAGAACAGATTGATGAGATTTTTAAACTGTCTCCCCCAAATTTAAAAACAATGATTCTGTTATCAGGTGTAAATCTTCTTGAGGGTAAAATTAAAGAGGCTGAAGAAATACTCAAAGTGATTATTAAGCAAAAGCCAAACTATACTCCAGCCTATATCCGCCTTGGCTTTTTATATAAAACGACCGGAAGAAAAGAGCAGGCCATGGAATTACTGCATAAGGTCTTTGAACAAAATCCTGGTCAGGTCGGAATTGTGAAAATAATGACAGATATTTATATTTCTGAGAAAAAATATGCTGATGCCATTAATTTGCTTGATAAATCTATGGCATCAGCTATCCCTGATTCAAAGGCGTTTTTTGAAAATATAAAAGGAGAAATTTATTTAGAAGAGGGCAAGCCCGATATTGCCCTTGAACATTTTGTAAAAGCGAAACAATTAAAACCGGATTATATAAAACCGCGTATGTACATTGCAAACTTGTTGCATAAAAATAAACAGCCTGACAAAGCACTTGAAGAATACATTCTGCTCGAAAAAATGAATCCAACATATGTCCCGGCGCTTATTGCAATGGCTTTCATCTATGACATTCAAGGGGAAGTTACCAAAGCAGAAGCGTACTATCGAAAAGTACTTGAAATTAATCCCGATCATCCAAATGCAACAAATAACCTTGCATTTATACTTTCGGAAAAACCAGGCCAGTTGGAAGAAGCTTTCAGACTTGCAAAAATAGCCAGGGAAAAAGCACCAAAAGATCCCAATGTTCTTGATACAATGGGGTGGATCTACTACCAGAAGGGAA
>JAHJLN010000380.1 GCA_018821715.1 Pseudomonadota bacterium
ACATTCATTTTCTTTCTCCTTATAATTTTCGTATTTATCCGGTCATTTTACTGATTTCTCCATCAGGATGCAAGACAGGAGATTAACAGCCACGGTAAATTTATTCTAATAGCAAGGTGCATAGACATGGCAGCTATTCTGAGTCATTTCCAAAAGCATGAAATCACTATTTTTTCATCGTTGCTGCCCTGTCCGGTGCCATCGGTACTATTCATTAATAAAAAGCATACACTTTTTGCATTGGTTCTTGGACAAAAGACTTTAATTCGGCTTTTTCTTCTAAAAATGGAGGTTTTATTTTATGGTTTAAAGCAATTTCTTGGATTTGTTCAAGTTGTTTAGGTGTAACCGGAATACCTAAGCTTGTTCTTTTTTTAAAAAACTTTTCACTTCTATCTCCTGGAACCCTAACTTGCTCATTTTTTTTTATCGACTCGATATCTCGCACATATGTTAAAAAGTTTTTGATTTTTGATTCAAAATTTTTAACTTTCTTTAAAGATATGGCTATAAAAAGATGACTTACCGCATCCTTTTCGTTAATTCTTTTATTACCTAATACAGGTGAGATATTATTTGTAAAAGCACCTTGCGACAGACCTGAACATAAGATGTCTATTGCCATTCCCAATCCAGATCCTTTATATCCACCCAATGGAAGCATAGCATAAACATCTTCAGCAAACATAGCATGCTTCCCTGTTCTATTTTGTGCCCAACCTCTATCAAGTTTCATATTTTTTTCTCCAAATAATTTAATTTTTGAAAAGGATGTTTGACTCGTTGTCATGTCCAAACAAAAATAGCGTTCTCTTCCATATTTAACAGCGATGGAAATCGGATTGGTTCCAATTGTAGGCTCAATGCTTCCTGAAACTGCAACAAGCGGGTCACTATTTGTCATTGATATACCGATACAATTATTTTCTGCCATTTGTGTAGTGTAATATGAAGATGCACCATAATGATTTGATTTTTCGACTGCTACAACCGAAATACCATATTTATGTGCTTTTTCAATAGCAATTTTTGTCGCAACACATCCGCTTAACAAACCCGGTGAATAATCTGCATTGATTTGTATAAATGAACCATGAGACCCGGCAATGGTGAAATTAGGTTTGCAATTAATGTAACCAGAATCAAACTGTTTACAATAAACTGGAAATAATCTTATCCCATGAGTATCAATACCTTTAAGAGATGCGAACAGCAATCCATCGGCCAGATAAGCACTCTGCTGATAATTAAATTCGTATGACTGGAAAACCTGTATAAAAAAACTTTTTAATTCTTCAGACTTAATCCTAATTTGTTGCATTTATTTTTCTCTTAATTCTGATTCTGGTTTGATTTGTTCGAGTAAGAACCATATAATTATTCCTAAAACTCCAATAGACACCCAAAGGGCTTTATATCCGATATTATCGATAATTAAAGAACCAATCATGGGAGCAAAAGCAAGAGATGAAGTAAAAATACTGCTATATATTCCAAGATATTTTCCTCTATTATTTTCGTTGGCCATATTTGCAATATGTGCGCTCATGAATGGTAATGATATCATCTCACCAATACTCCAAATAGACATTGCAAATATGGCAAAAACATAGTTTGAATTAAATGGTAAAATTGCAAATCCGATCCCCATCATAAAAGCACCAACTCCAATTACCCGAAGCGGGTCAAATTTTTTAGCATAATTTGCCAAAATCATTTCAAAAAGAATAATCAGAATCGCATTTAAAGACATTATCATCCCAAATTTAAATTCTGTCAGTTGATAATGAGACTTCATGAAAATTGGATAAGTGCTAAAAATTTGGAAAAAACAAATACCAATCAGGAATGAAATAGCAAGAAAAATAAGAAAAGCTCTGTTTTTTAATGGACTTGATAAGCTTTGTGATTTTTTTATATTGAGACTATGTTTTATCGTTCTTTTTTTATCGTGAAAATTGATCCAAAGCAGAATAAAGGCTAAAATGCATGTGAGTGAGTCTATTCGAAATAGCCAATGGAAACCATAAACCACTAAAAATCCACCAAGTGCCGGCCCAATTGAATTTCCCAAATTGATTGCCTGTCTTTCAAGAACAAACGCCTTAACCCGAGTTTCTGGTTCACAATACTGTGAAATTGCCGTACTGTTGGCAGGTCGTATCATATCAAAAAACATGCCGGAGAAAAACAATACAATGGTGAAGGAAAACTCTGAATTTAAATGTTCTAACGAATAAAAACAAATTGCCGTACAAAAAAGACTCAGTGTCTGTACAAAAAAAGCGCCTTTTTTATCGGTTAAAATCCCGCCCAAAAAAGAGCCGAGAATTGCACCTATCCCATAAAAGCCAACAATTCTACCTGTAGTTACAATATCGAAATTCATGTATTGGGATAGATAGATTGCAATAAAAAACAAAACCATAGTACCACATCTGTTGATAAAGCTGATACCTGATAATATCCATACTTCTTTTGGTAAATCATTATACGAATCACTGACAGTGCTAAATAATTTTTCTATAGCTTGGGACATAATTATTACCTGTTAATTTAAAATGGTTTCACTAAAGTGTAAAAGTTTTTCTATTTTATTGTTAACAATCAGATTACAAATCCTAATCCGTTTTTCAATATGATCCAATTCGTTTGGAATGTTTAAAATCATTTTTTCAATCATTTTTGAAAATAATATATTCTCTGTAATATTTTTATCGTTCAACAAACATGTGATTAATTCTTCTTCTTCTTCAATCCAATCAAGTTTTGATGATAAAGCAAGTTGAAGTTTTGTTGGAAGATCCATCCCCGCAAAATGAGAAATTTTCATTATTTCAGAATAATGTAATTTTTTTAATTTCAAACAAATTGCATTCAAATACCCTTGATCAGAATATAATTTGAAAATCTTGTTTTTTATTTCATCAAAATAGAGTTGAATTTCACTATGAGATTGGTATGTATTTAAAAGTTTTATATACATACGAAAATGTTGTTTTAAAAAATACCATTCAACAAAACTTTCTTTAAAAAGCAAGGTTATTTTATTATGAAAATCTGGAATATCATTCCCATTTTCAACAAAATTTTTTAAATCAAAACGGATTGCTATTTTAGACGATGAAGATAATTCAGTTATGATTCTGTTTAAATCATTCTCTCCGGTTAGTGCTCTCAATACATTAACAGCATTTTTTGCTCCGGCGGCTATTTCGCAAAAGAGATCTCGCTGCGGTGATAAATATTCTATTTTATGATTTTGGGATAAGTTTTTATTCAGATCGGCTATAACAGCAGCCCATTCGCTATGATATCTTTGAGAGCAAACCTCTTCAATTTTGTAAAATTTTTCGTAATAGCTTATCAGTTTGGGATGAATTCTTAAGTTACAGTTTCTTAATATATCAACATTGAATCTTTTTTTGTCTTTTAAGAATAAATTAAAAAAATTTCTTAAACAGGATTCTCCACAATCCGGGAACATAATCTCCTTGGCTTGCGGCATTCTTATAAATGTAGTGGAGCAAAGAGGTGGGAGTTCACACTCAAAGACTTCTTTTTCATATTCATTGAAAACAATTTTCCCTAAGGGATCTTCCGGCGAAAACTTCAGGTTGTGGTTTGATTTAAAGTTATCAATAACCTGTTTCCAGTTTTCCGATAAATATTCTTGATTTATTCGCGATATCCCGTAAAAGTAATCCAATAATTGTTGTTGAGATTTTGCTTTTTTAATAAG
>JAHJLN010000381.1 GCA_018821715.1 Pseudomonadota bacterium
CATCCTGCTTTTCCTGGCTATCAATAAACTTTTTGATCAGCACATTATTTCTTGTCAGTCTTTTTTTTGACAGAATATGCCTGTTTTTCTTAAAATTTTGAGCAGGGGTGACATTTATTGATTTTAGAAGGGATCGGCTGCGACCGGCATAAGCGCTTTTAGGATATTTATTGTTCAGTCTTGCAAGAAGGTCTGCGGCCTCATGTTTATAGTTTTCTTTGCCCGACAGTCTGGAGAGGATTAAATACAGCTGGGCGGCTTTATGCATTCCTGCGGGTGCCCAGGAGCTTCCAGGGTAAAGCCTGTAGATGCTTTCATACTTGCTGATGCAGTTGAGCCATTGACTTGCCTTTTTTTGTTTTGATGGAGAATTGCGAAGGTCTTTATAGCAGGAGTCTGCCATAATGTATCTTTCTTTTGCATTGTCGGCAAATCCTTTTGCCGGAGAAACGATCAATCCTGAGAAGATAATAAGGATAAAATATAATAATAGTTTGGATGTCTTAAAATTGACCATATCCTATCTGATGCTTTTTTGTTTTAAGTCGTTTAAAAAGTTAATTGCTTCAAGGGGAGTCATACTTGAAATATCGATCTTTTCCAACATCTTTCTGATGGAATGGTCATCATCGTTAAATAATTCGAGTTGATTGACATCTTTTTGTTTTTTTGTTTTGCGTTTGGTTTTAGTTAGTTCGGGCAAAGGTTTTAAGTCATCTGTATTGTTTTTTTGCTCAATGCCGGACAATATGTGTTTGGCCATATTGATCACGATGTCTGGGACACCGGCAAGCCTTGCCACCTGGATACCGTAACTTTTATTGGTACCGCCTTTAACAAGCCGCCGCAAAAACACAATATTGTCATTGAATTCTTTGACGGCGATATTGAAATTTTTAATTCTGGGCTTGATGTCTTCTAATTTTGTCAGTTCATGATAGTGAGTGGCAAAAAGGGTTTTAACCCCTTTATTGTCCATATCATGGAGGTAGTCGGCAACAGCCCAGGCAATGCTCATTCCATCATAGGTACTGGTTCCTCTTCCGATTTCATCAAGGATAACAAGGCTTTTGTGAGTGGCATTATTAACAATATTGGCTGTTTCTTCCATTTCCACCATAAAGGTACTCTGGCCTGACGAAAGGTTGTCAAGAGCTCCGACCCGCGTAAAAATTCTGTCCACAATGCAGAGAGATGCTTTTTTGGCAGGCACAAATGACCCCATTTGCGCCATTAGAACCGTCAAAGCCACCTGCCTTAAAACCGTTGATTTTCCCGCCATATTCGGGCCGGTGATCAGCAGGATCTGGTTCTCAATATTATCCATTTCAATGGAATTGGGGACATACCGTTCCCCTTTTATCAGTTTTTCCACTACAGGGTGCCGCCCGTCTTCAATGGAGATGCATTGTTGTTCATTAATAACAGGTTTGGTATATCCGTTCTCTGATGCGACCAGGGCAAGACCCTGGAGCACATCCACGGTTGCAATGAAATCAGCCATTTTTAGAATAAGGGTTGCCTTTGAAATGACCTTGTCCCTGATACTGCAGAAAATGTTGTATTCCATGGCATTGCGTTTGTCCTGGGCATTGAGTATGGTGGACTCCACCTGTTTCATTTCATCTGTTATGAATCTTTCTGCATTCACAAGGGTCTGCTTTCTGATGTAATGATCAGGAACCGCAGTTGATTGAGCCTTGGACACCTCGATAAAATAACCGAATACTTTATTGTATCGGATCTTGAGAGAGGATAGTTTGGTTTTTTCTTTTTCCGAGGCCTCGGCTTTTGCAATCCAGGATTTGCCATCCCGTGAGATGAACAGCAGCTCATCAAGATCAGGACTGTAACCATCATTGATTAAGCCGCCTTCATTGAGAACATGGCCTGCATCTTCCCGGATAGCGTCCTGGATTAAATCGGCAAGGGATTCAAGTTCTTTTAACAGCATTCCCTGGTCTTCAAGTGTTTTTCCACTCAAGAGGTGATTTTTAAACATAGACAGCTCTTTAAAAAGAAAGGGAAGCCTTTTTAAAGAGGTTTTAAGTGCGATCAAATCCCTGGCATTCCCCTGGCCCATGGAAATTTTACTGCCCAGACGTTCAAGGTCATATACGGATTTTAAATGGTTGATCATTAACTGATGGATATGAGATGCCCTGGTGATTTCTTCAATACAATCCAGGCGCTGACAGATTTTATCTTTATCAATCAACGGATATCTAATCCAGTGTTTGATCAGTCGCGACCCCATGGCTGTGGCCGTCCGGTCAAGGACATGGATAAGTGTTCCTCTTTTATCCTGTGTTTGAATATTGGCCAGAAGCTCAAGATTTTTGCAGGATCTGTCATCAATCACCAGAAAATTTTTCAGATCATAGGGAACGATTTGAAAAATGTGTGTGGTGTCCTGCATCTGGGTATCCTGGACATAGGCCAGGATGGCGCCTGCTGCAGAAATGGACGCAGTCATCTGTTCTGCGCCAAAACCTTCAAGGCTTCTGGTTTTAAATTTATTTAACAGCCGTTCTTTTGCTTCTTCAACTAAAAAGTCGGTTTTGTCAAGATAGGTGATTTGCCTTCCGCTGAAAGCCTTACGGATATGCTTATAGGAAGGGTCTTTTTCAAAATTGGAAGGCAAAAGAATTTCTTTGGGATCAACCTTTAATGCCTCATCAATGAGTTGAGGCGGTATGAAAGACTGCCTGCTTTCCATTTGGGTGGTTTTAAAGGTCCCTGTTGAGATATCAAGATAGGCAATACCGCAAACTTCCCTTATCTTTGACAGGGCTAAAAGAAAGTTATTGGATGTCTTATCCAGCAGTTCTTCATTTAAAATCATGCCCGGGGTGATCACCCGTACCACCTGTCTTTTAACCAATCCTTTGGTTGCCGCGGCATCTTCCATCTGTTCACACACTGCCACCTTGCATCCGTTTCCAATAAGTCTTGCAATATAATTGTCAGCCGCCCGAAAGGGGACACCGCACATGGGAATAGGGGTGTCATCATTTTTGTTCCTGGAGGTTAAGGTGATTTCAAGGATAGAAGCCGCCTTTATGGCATCCTCCTGGAACATTTCATAAAAATCCCCCATTCGATAAAATAAAATTGCATCTTTATATGATTCTTTGATGGACAGGTATTGCTCCATCATGGGCGTATTTTTTTTTGGGCTCATGGGCAGCTTTGTTCAGCAGGATTAATCAGCACTGTCAGATACATCACCTTTTTGTAGGCTGGTTTCATTCGGCTCAGCAATCGTTTTTTCTTCCAGGTCTTTTTTTATATAGGGATCATGTTGAAACACTTCCAGCTCTGTCTTTAACGTGTTCACCTGCTCCTTTAGAGATGTGATAACAGCATCTTTTGTTTTAACGGCTTTGTTTAACCGAAGTTTTACGGCAAAGCCTTTGACACCGGCAATAAAAAGGCCCAGAAAAAAGCAAATCCCAAAAAAAGCAATATTTTGAAGCTCAGGTATTGTCCAGTGCCAGGAAGAAACTTTGAGATCAAGGGTTAATGCAACAGTTGTCATGAAATACGCTAAATTCTGATAAACTAAGGTTGAAAGCAATCCTAAGATGATCAGCCACAAAAGAATTTTAATTGTTTTCATTTATCCACTCCATATTCAATTTTGTATTGTAAATACTTAAGTTTTGGTGATCATAGATCAAATTTCCTTTTTTTTCAATTCTTCTTTTTATAATAAATTTAGCTTAAATACTGAATTTAAAGGCTGTATCCACTCTAATAGTCTTGCTTAGAGAAAACAAGGATGGATCACATTGAGTTCACGGCAGTTTGAAAACAGGTTCCAGTTGAGATGTCGGGGTAGAACCTGTTTTGAGACTTCAAAACAGGAAAAATGAAGATGGGGGGGTAGTTGCGGGTTTTTACGCGTATCACACACCGTTGCAATGATATCTTCTTTTTTGATGGCCAGGTCGATGTTGACGTCTTTTTCAGGAATGATATGTGAATATGCAAAAAGAATTCGACAGGCCAAAGCCTTTGAATTTTTATGTTCTATCACAAGGGTCTGACCTAAAAAATCATCACAGATATTGATAATCATCCCGTCATCCATGGCCGGAATCTTTATGGACGAATCAAAACACTGCACTTCATTAGAATGGGTC
>JAHJLN010000382.1 GCA_018821715.1 Pseudomonadota bacterium
AGATCGCGATACCTTTTTTCATTTTCAATCAACTCTATGGAAGTTTTACGAAGGTGTCTTTCTTTTCTCCATAAAAGCTGGGCCCCCTTTTTCCCTTTCAGTTGCCCAAGGTTTGCCAGAGAAGCGGTTTCAACCAGTTTGATCAATACATTCAACCGTAACATCAACTCTTGCTGTCTTACAAATTTTGATTCTTTTATTTCAAGCAGGGCCACATCGGCGGTATTGATCACCAGGATACCGTAATCCGGCAGATAAATATAGATGGAATTACTGGAATGAAAGTGCTTGACGATTCTTGTGTCAACTTTAATTCCCTGTTTGGGTTTTTCTAAACAATTCCCGTTATAGCTGAAAAAAGGAATCTGCACATACTTTTCATCATTTCCTTGAACATACTTGTCTGTATCAGGGCAAATGATAACACTGATCCCCTTTATATAATAATCGGCAAAGTGTCGAAGCACATATGAAATAATCCCGTCATTATCTTCAACTTCACCATTTTTATTTTTTTTAAAAAAAAACACAGGACTTAATTCTCTAGCGGTAACGATCTGGTTTCCAAACATCTTTAGAATCAGCCCCTTGATTCCTTTGCCGTCAAATTTATCCATGATTCCCCGGTCCCACATGCTAGTGGGTAAAAACTTTATCTTTGTCTGATTTGTCCCATATAAAATACCGGTTTGTCTGGCTTCAAAAAGATCAAGGGAAATTTTCAAGAGTTTATTTATTGGATTTCCTCTTGAAAAAAATTTTTTTTCAATAGTATCAATATCAATCTGCCTCATATTTTGCCCTTTTAAAAAAATATGAAAAATCATTGGCAGCATAAAACCACATGCACGCTAATCGGGTCAAGCGCAAATAATGAAAAGGATAGAAGCGCCTATCCGTTGCTATGATTTCAAATTGAAACGATAATTAAAGTTTCTTTAATTATCCAGGATTTCCCTGATTAGAGTTGACACACCTTTTACAGATACAGGTTTATTTAAAAATCCTTTGATTCCCTGAAGATCATATTGCTTTTTATTAATATGTTCACCAAAACCGGTACACAGAATAATGGGGATATCCGGCCGAATTTCAGATATTTTCTCGGACAACTGGTATCCTGTCAGATCAGGCATTGTCAGATCCGTGATAATCAGATCAAAGGCATAGGGCGATTGTTTGACTGCCTCCAGTGCTGTGGGACTGTCCAGGTGGCAGGTCACATGATATCCTAGTTTTTCCAGCATATGCTGTTCCATAAAGGCCACTTTTTTATCATCATCTACTAAGAGTATGCTTTCGTTACCTTTTTGAATGGGCCTTTCTTCTGCAACCTTGTCTTCCATCTGAATATCTCCGATATATACCGGAAGATAGACTTCAAAACAGGTTCCTTTTCCTTGTTTAGATGTGACATTAATATAGCCTTTGTGAGACTGGATAATACCATGGACAACCGAAAGACCGATGCCCGATCCCTTGCCCTCTTTTTTTGTGGTAAAAAACGGATCAAATATCCGTTCCAGGACATTGGATGGAATCCCGGGGCCGGTATCTGCAATTTTTAAATATATGTATGAACCAGGGTGAAGCGGAAAAATCGTATCCTCTTTTTTGATCTTTATCTCATCCAGGCAGACATCCAGAACTCCCCCATTTTCTTCCATGGCATGATAGGCATTTGAAATCAGATTCATGACAACCTGATGTGCCTGAACAGGATCAACCATTAGAAGACCGCACTCCTTGTTTATCTTTTCCCTTATTTCAATGGTTGCCGGTAAAAATGACTTTGTAAGCAAAAGGGCATCCTGAACAAAAACATGGGGTTGCAATAATTTAAATTCAGTGTCTTTTTGCTTTGAAAAGGTGAGCATCTGATTGACCAGACTTTTGGCATACTGGGCACAGTCAAAGATGATTTTAAGGTGTTCTCTTTTCTTGGATTCTTTATGATCCATCTCCATTAACAGCATTTCAGAATACCCTGAAATCGGGGTGAGAATATTATTGAAATCATGGGCAATCCCGCCTGCAAGGGTTCCGATGGCTTCCATTTTCTGTGCTTGAAGCAGTTGTTTCTCAAGGGTTTTTCGTTTTGATATATCAATTGCCATCACCCGGAATTCAACGATTTCCCCATATTTATCCCTGATGGCATCCAGGGAAAGACTGACCCAGATATCCTGTTGATTTTTATTTCTGAACTTTATTTCAACATCTCGAACAGAGCGGCTTTGTTCAAGGCTGACTTTTATCTGGTCAGGTGTAACAGTTTTTCCCTCATCCTCCACATAAAAGTCCATTATATTTTGACCCATCAATTCTTCTTTGCCATAGCCTGAAAGCTTTATTGTATTATAATTGCATTTAATAATTATGCCTTGATGATCCATGGAAAAATACGCAATGGGTGCATTTTCATAGAGGTCTCGATATTTTTTCTCGTTTTCAACCAGTTGTTGTGATGTCTGTCGCAGTTGTTTTTCTTTTTTCCACAACAGATGGGCGCCTCTTTTGCCTTTGAGCTGACCTAGTGCAGCAAGAGATACGATTTCAACCAACCGGATCAGGATATCAAATTTTTCTTTTAATTCTTTTTCCCTGACAAACCGGGATTCAACTCTATCCATCAGATAAGGATCTACTGTATTGGCCACCAAAATTCCATAATCAGGAATATAGATGGAAACATAATTTCTTGCCTGAAAATGTCTGATAATATTCAAATCCACTTTTACCGTGATGTCGGGTTCGCTAATATTAGTGCCGTCATAACTGTAAAAGGGAATACAGGCATATTGATCGTTGATCTGATAAATACTGGTTGAAATATCAGGGCTGAAAAGAATACTGATACCTTGTTTATAATATCCGGCACAGGTTCTGAGCATATAGGAAATAATCCCGTCATTATCGATTGTTTGACCGGTCTCATCCGTTTTAAAAAAATAAACAGGACTTAATTTTTTAAGGGTAACAATGGTTGTGCCCAAATACTTTAATATTCTCCCTTTGGTGCCTTTCCCGTCAAACATATCCATGACGCCGCGGTCCCATTCGCTTGTCGGGAGAAATTTTATCCTTGTTTGATTTGTGCCGTACAGCACCCCCACCTGTTCTGCCTCTAAAAGTTCCAGGACAATCTTTAAAAATTTTTTTAACGGATTTCCTCTTTTGAAAAAATTTTTTTCAACCTGATCAATGTCAATTTTTATCACAGTCTCAATCTCTTAGATTTAAAAATGAAAAAAATAAGTCCGAATACTATTTTGATCCTCATAAAATCAGAAAAACACATGGGGGTCAAGCACAAAAGCCTTTTATTACCAGCTTTTCAGCCGGTTAAATAAAAAAGATAGGCCCCTCTTGAAAAAAACAGTCTTGAAAAGTCCTTTCTTATGCTTTATCAATAAAGAATAACCAAATGATGACCAGCAATCCGTTTGGTATTTTAATTGAACATTTAACCGTATAAGAGTCTACCCATGAGAATAGTCACCCGACCGGATTTTGACGGAATTGTATGCGCGGTATTGCTTTGCCAGGCAAAAAATATCAAGACAGATATTTACTGGGTTGAGCCCAATGAAATTCAAACCAAAAAAGCCAATATTTTAAAAGGCGATATTTTAGCAAACCTTCCCTATTCACCTGATTGCACTTTGTGGTTTGACCACCATATTTCCAATAAACCCCAAAAAAAAGTTAGTGGTGCCTTTGAAATCGCCCCATCTGCTGCGGGTGTTATTTACAACTATTATAAAAAAAAAGGGAAGCTGGACAACCGCTATGACGAACTGGTCATCCATACGGATATGATTGACGCGGCTGTTCTGAACCAGGATCAGGTAAGGCATCCTGAAAAATATCCCTATATTATTTTATCCATGACCATCAAAAATCAGGGTTATGCGGATTTGGCCTATTGGAACAAACTGGTTTCTCTTTTTATGGAAGCAGACATTCACACTATCTTGAAAGACCCGGAAGTAAAAAGCCGGGTTGATAAGGTCATTGAAGAAAATGCCGCCTATGAAAAGCATTTAACTGAAAACACAAAACTCATCCACAATATATCGATTACGGATTTCAGATCCTTTGACATCGTACCTGACGGCAACCGATTTCTTACATATTCTCTTTTCCCTGAGAGCATTGCCAGTGTGAAAATCCGGTTTGACAGCCCTGACCATCGCCATGTTCTTCTGAGTATCGGCCGCAGTATTTTTAACAAACACTGTCATGTCAACCTGGGCAATCTTCTGGCTCAATTTGGCGGCGGCGGCCATGCCGGTGCCGGGGGCTGCACCTTAAAAACTCAAACCGCTGATGCAGCCATTGAGAAGATTTTACAAACTCTGTTTCAAAACAAAAAAGAAATTTAAAGTTTTTCTTTAACACTGGCAATTTTATCTGCCATGGTCTGTTCTTTGTCAACCCTTGTACCGACCTTTATGGTGGTGGTTATCCTGGGAGCGCCCATATCATGGACTTTTTCATGACATTTTTTTACCACATCAAATACAGCATCCCAGTCTCCTTCTATATTTGTACCATAGGCATGAAGCTGGGATTCAAGTTTTGCTTGCGTAATAATCTTATGGCATGCCGCGACGTATTTTGACACGGAAAGGCCTACGCCGATGGGTACGACACAAAGATCCATG
>JAHJLN010000383.1 GCA_018821715.1 Pseudomonadota bacterium
AGAAGTGATATGATTGAATCAAAATTCATGGTGGCAATCCTTGATAAAAAAGCCGGTCTCCGATCCCAGGTTCTGGTTTGAAAGACCGGCTCTTTTTGTTATTTTTCTGATTCCGGCTCTGGTGTTGCGATCTGGTCTCTCATCTTTGTATCGGCACAAATGTTCTGCATTTTATAATAATCCATGATTCCCAGATTACCGCTTCTAAACGCTTCTGCCATTGCCAGGGGCACCTGTGCCTCAGCTTCAACAACCTTGGCACGCATTTCCTGGACACGGGCTTTCATCTCCTGTTCCTGGGCATAGGCCATGGCACGCTTTTCCTCGGCTTTTGCCTGGGCAATTTTCTTGTCTGCTTCTGCCCGGTCGGTTTCAAGTTCTGCCCCGATGTTTTTACCCACATCCACATCTGCAATATCTATGGACAAAATTTCATAGGCAGTTCCTGCATCCAATCCTTTTTTCAGAACGGTTTTTGATATCATGTCCGGATTTTCAAGCACTTCTTTGTGACTTTTGGCTGACCCGATGGTGGTGACAATACCCTCTCCCACTCTTGCAAGAATGGTTTCTTCTCCAGCTCCCCCCACAAGACGGTCAATATTTGCCCGTACCGTAACCCTTGAGATGGCTTTCAATTGAATACCGTCCTTTGCCATGGCAGCCACCAGCGGGGTCTCAATAACCTTTGGATTGACAGACATCCTCACCGCTTCAAGAACATCCCGACCCGCCAGATCAATGGCAACAGCCCGGTTAAACGGCAGATCGATATTGGCTTTGTCTGCGGCGATAAGCGCCTGGACAACCCGGCTGACATTACCGCCGGCAAGATAGTGGGACTCAAGAGAGTCTGTGGGGATTTCAATACCGGCTTTGACTGCCATGATTTTGGATTCAACAATCAGCTTTGCCGGAACTTTTCGAAGCCGCATAAAAATAATATTGATTAATCCGACCTTCGCCCCGGACACCAATGCCTGCAACCACAGGGACAAATAAGAAAAAATAAAATAAAACAGCGCCAGGCCGATAATCCCTGCCACGATTATTAAAATGACCATAAAATTCATTGAACCCATCTCCTATTCTAAAGTTTTTTCAACAATAATCCGGTTACCGGTGACACCTGTGACAACAATGGGTGTCCCGGCATCAATGTATTCTCCATCAGTCACCACATCCACCCGTTGTGAGTTTATCTCGGCCATTCCTGCAGGGCGAAGATCGGTGACAGATGTTCCTTTCATATGCAGATAGGCCTCATGCCCCTGTTTTTGTGAAACCACCCCGTCTTGTTTTGATAATTCCCGTCTCAGGGCCAGGGGAGATTTGGCCAGTATTTTCATCCCGAAAACAATTAAAACAGGAACCAGAACCATGTCCAGACCGGTAAAAACCATCCCGGCTGTTGTGGAAATACTTGTAAACACAAGATATAGGGAATATAAAAAAAGAGCAAGTGCAATGGCTGCTAAAATTCCCATTGAAGGGATAAAAATTTCAGCAATGGCAACCAGAATTCCCAGCACTTGAAAAAAAACAGGTAAGAGATAGAGTTTCATTCCAGGCCTTTATATTTTAAGTATTTTGGGGTTTAACAATTACACGATTTTGTTCTATCCTGTCAATTATCACAGGTGCTCCCTGATCAATGAAGTCACCCCGGGTGATGGCATCAATCTTTTTATCGTTTATTATTATTTTTCCCGACGGCCGAAGAAAGGTATGGGCAATCCCCGTATCTCCCGGCTTCACCCCTAATGCCGTTGTGACATCCACATGGGAATTCTTAAGGGTCGCCTCAAGATAGGGGCCTTTTACAATTTTCGAAAACCGCGGCAAAACAAACCGGATCATGAACAAAGAGATTAAAAAGGCAAACAAAAAAGATCCCATGACGTGTGCCAGATTTGTCATCAGCAGTGTGCCTTCCCAGGGAAAGGAGGGATCAGGAACGACAAACCCCTGAAAAGAAAGAACAAGGCCCGCAGCAATCACCAGCAGACCTGAAATACCCGCGATACCGAACCCGGGAAGGACAAACACTTCCACGCCAAGCAGCAGAACACCGATGAGCAGGATCAATAGTTCCGTATGATTTGCAAGGCCGACCAGATACTGATTAAAAAAGACCAGCCCAAGACAGATTACACCGATTATTCCGGGCAGGCCAAAGCCGGGAACCTTTATTTCCGTATATATGGCACCGATTCCTATGAGCATCAGCAGGGGCAGGAAGGGCTGAAGAAATCGCACCAGGCTTTCAGACCAGGATTCTTCAATGGTAACCATATCATATGATTCATACCCTAAAAAGGACAAGGCTTCATTTATATCTTTAACACTTTTTTGAGAAAATCCAAGTTCAAGCGCTTCTGCATCATCCATGGTTAACAGTTCGCCCTTTGCCACGATTGTCTTTTTGGCGCTGATTTTTTTTTTATCATCTTCTGTCAGATCATCATATGCTTTTTTATCCATAAACGTTTTCCGGCCGTCCATTACCACCTCATAGACTTCCATATCAACCGTGACCATGGACTCTGCCAGCACTACGGGATAATTATTTTTTTTGGCAAGTGCTCGGAATTTTGCCCGCAGAACGGTCTGTATTTTTTCTCCTGCCATTTTCTGGCCTTCCTGTGTGTCTATGATCGGTGCACAATCCCCGATGATGGTATTTTCCTTCATTACCAATACATTTGAGGACAGGGCGATCAGGGCGCCGGCAGATATGGCTCTTTTTTCCACAAAAGCAATGGTTTTTCCCTTTGGAATGTTGGAAATTGTGTCCACAATATCCAATGCCGCATCCACCCTGCCGCCAAAGGTATCCATTTTAAAGACAAAAACAGCATCTGTTTCATTTTTGATCTCTTCCAAAGCGCGTTTGACATAAGCTGCCATACCCGGTTCAACTGTTCCTGTAACAGGAATAACATAGACTTTTTGTTTTTTATCCAAAGCACAAAGCGGGTTCCCAGAAAAAAGAAACCAAAAACCGACCAGGATAAAAAATAGATATTTTTTCTTCTTCATTTAAGTGCTTCTCTTTGAATGACAGGTTGCTCTTACTACACATAGATAATTTTCACGTTAAGGTCAAGTCAGGTTTAGGGGAATGGCGAGAAGATTATTCTAAATTTCAATTCAGTTGCCGGATAATCAACCGCTTTTCCTGAAAAACAATAGTTGACTTTGATTTAAATCAAGGACTATTGTCCTTGACATTGTTAAATAAGAGAAAAATATTAAGGAAAAGTTTTTCCAATAGGAAAAAGACAGATGAAATCGGTTTGTTTTAAAAGGATAGTCAAGCTCACACGAGAGCTGTGGCGGGAATTTTCAGCATAGGGGTGTGGTGACGATTATGACAAAAATAAATGACGATAGATTTATTCTGGAAATTGATAACCTATCCCAGGAATTAAAAAAACAAAAAGAAAT
>JAHJLN010000384.1 GCA_018821715.1 Pseudomonadota bacterium
ATTATAGTTTAATTTCAAGTCATAATATTAAAATCAGCCCTATTGACTTTATCAAGGATACATTTTATAACGCCGAACCATAATGACTGATTATAAAAGACACGAATCGTTTCTTACACCCGCCCTTGTCCTGAAGGCAATGATTTATACCAATGTTATCATGTTTGGTATCAGCCTG
Organism: Pseudomonadota bacterium; assembly: GCA_018821715.1. Classification (GTDB taxonomy): domain Bacteria; phylum Desulfobacterota; class Desulfobacteria; order Desulfobacterales; family Desulfobacteraceae; genus Desulfobacula. The sequence continues at coordinate 179 of JAHJLN010000384.1, forward strand.
ATTTTCAGCGGCAAAAACATAACCCTGACCCTTAACCCGTTTTATGCCTTGACGCCGTCCATGGATGTATTAAAGTTTCTTGGTGCATCCGGCAGATTTCCCATTGTAAAATTTGAGGCATGGTGGTCTTTAATTACTGCCAACTGGCTTCATGGTGGGCTTTTACATATTCTGTTTAACATGATGGCGTTAAGAACCGTAGCTCCACTGGTAATGCAGGAATTCGGGTTGTCCCGTATGTTTTCCATTTATACCCTGGCAGGAATTTCAGGTTTTTTATTGTCTTATGCCGGCAATGTGTATCTTACCATAGGTGCTTCATCCGGGCTTTGCGGACTTATCGGCGCTGCCCTTTATTTCGGCAAATCAAGAGGCGGACAATGGGGACAATTGGTATACAAACAGACCTCCGGCTGGGTGGTCAGCCTTGTTTTAATCGGTTTTTTAATGCCTCATATTAACAACTGGGGCCATGCAGGGGGATTGTTTGGCGGTATTTTTTTCGGCTGGATACTGGGATACAATGAAAAGAGAAAAGAAAACCTTTTTGATATATCCGTGGCTGTTTTCTTTGTTGCAATTACAGTGTGGCTTTTGGCAAATGCTGTCATACAAGGTTTTTTTCTGATTTATACCTGAAATCTTTCAGCCGTGTGAATTCACTAAATAATTTGTCAAACACAGGCTTTACAGCATCGAGATTTCCTGATTTTCCAAATAATTCCAATTCTGAGGCCGCCGTTGACAGGGGAATGGCAACAAGATTTGCAGCGCCGCCTTTGATGGAATGAGATTCTCTTTTTATTGTTTCACTATCATTGGAAGCTATTGCCTGATCAATGATCTTAAGTTGTTTTTCAACTACGGTTAAAAATTCATCCAACACTTCATATAAAAAAACTTCATCATTTCCAAATTCAGTCAACGCTTTTTCAATATCAATAATACGTGTATCCTGAAACTGACTTGAAGCCTTTGGGTTTCGCATGTATAAATTATCACAAGTAATTTGTATGGGTTCACTTTGAATCCATTTGCTGACACAAGATAAAAGGATCTCTTTTTTTAAGGGTTTTGTGATGTAATCATCCATACCCGCATCAAGACATAGTTCCTTGTATCCTTTGACAGCGTGAGCCGTCATGGCGATAATGGGGGTCTTTTTTTTCGTACCTTCTCTTTCTATCCTGCGAATCCGATCTGTGGCTTCATAGCCGTCCATATTCGGCATCTGGATATCCATTAAGATGATATCAAATGATTGATGGGAAAAATATTCCACCGCCTCTTTCCCATCCTTTGCAAGCGTGACATGAAATCCTGCATTTTCCAGTTGTTTTGTTGCAAGTTTCTGATTTGTAACGTAATCTTCAACCAGTAACACTTTTATATTATTACGCCTGACCTCTGCAAGCGTGTGCCGTGTCACAAGTTTCTTTTGATCATCGCAAGCAGTCGTGCCCTGACCCAGAACCAAAGAGATAAACCTTTTAAGATCGTTTTGGCGAACAGGTTTGGTCAGATACCCATTGACTCCAATCTGCCGGCATTGCTTTCCATCCCCGACCATACCCATGGAGGTCAGTATAATTAAAGGCGTATTTTTAAAATCAGGCATCTTACGAATCTTGCCGGCAAGTTCAAAACCGTTCATTCCCGGCATTTGATAGTCTATAAGGATAGCATTAATTTTTTGGTTTTCTTTTTGATATTCTTCAAGCATGTTTAACGCCTTGGTCCCTGTTGCCGATTTTATGGTTGTACATCCCCAGGATTCAAGATAGTGGGATAAAATATCCCGGCTGGTTTTTACATCATCTACAACAAGCAGGGTTAAGTCCTTAAAATTTGTTTTTGAAATTTCTTTTTTTTCAGACCCGTCATTTTGCTTGAAAAATTCCAGTTCAAACCAAAACTCAGTTCCCTTGCCTTCTTCACTTCTAAGCCCGATGGTACCCCCCATCTGTTCGACAAGCATTTTTGAGATAGTGATTCCAAGTCCTGTTCCTCCGAATCTCCTGGTAGTTGATCCGTCTGCCTGGGAAAAACTGTCAAAAATTTTCTCCTGTTTATCTTCCGGAATCCCAACGCCCGTATCTTTTACAAGAAAAAGAAAAACAGCCTTTTGATCAAACTCTTCTATCATCTCACACTTGACAAATACTTCTCCCTTTGAGGTAAATTTAATCGCGTTTCCGACAAGATTGATAAATATCTGTCTCAATCGCCCGGGATCACCGATTAACTCTGTACAGGCATTGGAATCAAGATAATGAATCAATTCAATCCCTTTTTTGCCGGCCGGAACGGCAAGGGAAGCGCAAAGGTTTTCAAGGGTATGTCTTAAGTCAAAATCAATGGCCTCAAATTCAAGCTTTCCAGCTTCAATTTTTGAAAAATCCAGAATATCGTTAATAATGTTAAATAATGCCTCTGACTCCATATTAATGGTCTTCACAAGATTTTGCTGTTCAAAATCAAGATTTGTATCCAGCACAAGTTCTGCCATTCCCATAATCCCGTTCAAAGGTGTTCTGATTTCATGGCTCATATTCGCTAAAAATTCGCTCTTTATTTTATTGGCCTCCCTGGCCTTTTTAAGAGCTCTGGTGATTTGGGTATTGCCCATTTCCAAACTGACAATCAGACCGTTATAAGCTGAAATCACTTCTCCGATTTCATCGTTGGCCGCCCACTCCACTGGCTTGAAATCTTCGGGTGTATTGAATTTACGGATGGAATTGATCAGTTTCTCCAAAGGAATGACAATAATCTGATGATTGGCAAACAATGCACTGAAAATGACCGTAATTATCAGTAATAAAAACAAAAAGGAATCTCTTAAAAATCGTTTTAACAGCACATTGAAAATCTGTTTCTTTTTTGAATACAAAAATAAAGTGCCCAAAACCTCAGGATCATTAATCGGCACAAAGACGATATCAAATGTTGAAACCAGATAGTCGGCAAGGTATTTATCTTCCGGAACCTCCCCGGCTTTGAATACCTGATTATTTAGATTTTCAACCACTTTTACACCGGTAATGTCAGGGTTGCTCAATATATTTTTAATCTGTGAGTCCACCAAAGGATTGTTCAAATTCCATAGAGCGAGGCCAAGGGGGTTAACATAGTTTTTTGCATTTTGATCATAATGCTCTATAATCTCATTTTTCATATCATGATAGGCAAAAATTCCGGCAGCTGCAGATACCAACAAAAAGCTGATAATAACAGGCGGCAAAACAATAGCAAAAAATTTGGATTTTAAAGATTTAGGATAAAAAAACCGAAACGCTCTAAAAAACATTAGCAGGTGCATGAATTTTTCCTTGGTTATCTAAATTTTATCCTGAAAGAAACACTTTTTTAGACGCTGGTAATAGATGCTATAAGGTTTGTCTACCACAGCAATTCCTAAAAAACAAACTGAATTTTACACAAGTTTTACAATGTTTCCTTGAAAACATCCTGGTTCTCAATTATATGAGCCCATATGAAAAATCGCAGAATAAAACATATGGGTAAAATTGCAGTTGTGGGTATGGCCGGGGTATTTCCCCATGCCAAGGATACAACCCAGTTTCTTGAGAATATTATTCATAAAAGAAATGCGGTCAGCACTGTTGCAAACCATCGATGGATAGGACCTGTAAAAGATTTTATCTCTGCCGGGCCGCTTCCGGATAAGGCGATCTCCAGTAAAGCCGGGCTTATTGATAATTTTGAGTTTGATGCTACAGACTTTCTTGTGGATAAAGATCTTTTATCCGAACTCGACCCCTTGCATCAGCTGGTTCTGCATGCAGGAAGAGATGCGTTATTACAATGTTCTCATACCAAAAAAGATAAACAGCGAACCGGCGTTATCCTGGCTTCCATAGCACTTCCCACAGATGCATCATCTCTTTATTCCTGGAACATGCTTTGCACCAGCAACAAGGCCTATACAGGACCTGTTCCAAAAGACTTCTCAACAACGGCAGTGGTATCTTTTCCCGGTGCAATTCTTTCAAGGGCCATGGGACTTGAAGGCGGAAGTTTTACACTTGATGCTGCCTGTGCATCTTCTTTATATGCTATTAAACTTGCCTGTGAGCATCTTTGTTTAAAAAAAGCTGACACCATGGTTGCCGGCGGGGTTTCCAGACCGGATTCTCTTTATACCCAGATCGGGTTTACACAGCTTCAGGCCTTGTCCCCTTCTGGAAAATGTTCACCCTTTGACAGGACTGCCGACGGCCTCGTTGTGGGAGAAGGTACCGGCATTGTCGTGTTGAAAAGACTGGAAGATGCCATTGACTGTGGGGATAAAATCCATGCTGTCATTACGGGTGCAGGGGTTTCCAATGATATTGAAGGAACCCTTGTGGGACCGGCTTCCGAAGGCCAGGTCCGCGCCATGGTCCAGGCCTATAGACAGGCATCATGGTCTCCTGTGGATATTCAGTACATGGAATGCCATGGCTCCGGTACCCCTGTGGGAGATCAGGTTGAATTGTCCAGTATTCAGGCACTGCTTGATGCTTTTGACTGCCCGGATAAAGGCCTTGCTATTGGTTCCGTCAAATCAATGATCGGCCATCTTCTCACAGCCGCAGGTGCAGCCGGATTTATTAAAACCGTTCTTTCAATGAACAAAAAAATCTTGCCGCCATCCTTAAACTTTTCAGCGCCTTCATCTAAAAGTCTTTTGAATACAAGCAATATCAAGGTCCAAACCACGGTTGAAGACTGGATACCTCAAACCCTTCATTCAACAAGAAAGGCCGGTATCAGTGCTTTTGGTTTTGGCGGCATCAATGCTCATCTGCTTGTTGAAGAATTTTTCCCCCCCTCAACCCGACATTTTGTAAAAACCATATCTGATAAAGAAATGTTAAAAAATGTTTCCTGTGCCATTATCGGCATGGAAACCATTGCCAAGGATTGTCATAATCTGTCCCGGTTTAAAGATCTTGTATTTGATACAGCACATTTAACTTCCGGATTTCCGGGAACAAGATGGAAAAGAACCGATATTGCAGGGGCCAAAGAAACACCTGGATTTTATATGGATCATCTGACAACCCGGGTTGGAGAATTCCATATTCCTCCCAATCAAATGGAGGATATCCTGCCCCAGCATATTCTTCTTCTTAAAGCCGCCAAAGGAGCTCTTGAAGATGCTAAAATCAATCCAAGGCCGACAGCAGACGAACCCCAGCGGCATCATATCGGATGTGCCATCGGGATTGAATTTGATTATGGTGCCACAGATTTTCACCTTCGATGGAAAATCAATCATCTGGATGAAAAACTCAAAGGAAAAATTTCTCCACCCCTGAGCTTTAACCGGACACTGGGAGCCCTTGGCGGCATAGTGGCATCCCGTGTGGCAAGGGAATTCAAACTTGGGGGACCTTGTTTCACCCTGTCTGCCGGATCAGCATCCGGCATCAAAGCCATAGAAACTGCTGTTCATTCCTTAAGTGCCTTTGAAACAGATATCTTTATCTGCGGCTGTGTTGACCTTGCAGGAGATCTTAGGCAATCTGCCCTCAATGCTGCGGCCAAACCCCATTCTGAAGATATCCTGCCCTCTGAAGGGGCGGCTGCCATTGTTTTAAAACGACTGGATCAGGCCATTAAAGACAATGACAGAATTTACGGGGTCATAACCGGCGCGGCAGGTGCAGGCGGCGATGTCATTCCCGGCGAAACAGATCATCAACCCAACCGGTCGGAAGCCCTTTATACCCGATCCC
>JAHJLN010000385.1 GCA_018821715.1 Pseudomonadota bacterium
CAGGGCTGATATTTGTTCTGCCAATATCAACACATCGGTCGCTTTAACCCGATTTACAGCCAGGTTTAAAGGCCAAGAAACTGATTTTTGCATTAACTCCCCTGCCCTTTTTATGGTGAATAACAGCCTTGCTGCCATTGGTGCGGCCATGACCGCCGGCATCTGTACAAAAAGTATGGAAAAAGGAATTAACGCCTTTACCCCTGTCTCAGGCCGGATGAATATTTACAGGCTGTCTGATTCCATCAACCTTATCAATGACACCTATAATGCCAATCCTGCTTCCGTGACCCAGGCATTGAATACGCTGCACACTGTTTCCAAAGCCAAAAACAATATCGCTGTTTTAGGGGATATGCTGGAACTGGGCAAAGAATCAGCCAGACTTCACTGGCAGATCGGTCAGAAAGCCGCTCAATTGGGAATTGGTAAATTATATGTTTATGGCAGCCAGGTGAATTATCTTATAGACGGGGCACTTGAAAATGGATTTTTGAAAGACAATATATTCCACGGAACAAAAGAAAAAATTGCACAAAAGGTGTTGGAGACGTCAGATACTCAAACATGGGTTCTTGTAAAAGGGTCCCGGGGCATGGCCATGGAAAATGTCATACAAGAACTCCAAAAACTATTAACGGTCAATTCTTGAGGAGTTGTGATGAAATCTTTAAAAAACTCTAGGGAAAAACGTTTATTTAATGACAGAAGAAAATTTACTTACACAGCTCATGTTCCGGAAAGAAGATCCGGAACAGACAGAAGAGATGTCGCGTTAAACAAACTAAAAGCAAGGGTGGCATAAGGCAAAAAAGAATGCTGTACGAATTTTTATATCCATATCATATTGATTTCACGTTCCTGAATATATTCCGGTATATTACCTTTAGAACGATTTACGGCGGACTGACAGCTTTTCTTATCTGTTTTATTTTCGGACCTTTTTTTATCAGGAAGCTTTCAAAGATGCAGATCGGACAGATCATCCAGACCGACGGTCCCCAATCCCATCTGGGAAAACAGGGAACGCCAACCATGGGGGGCATCCTGATTTTGTTCTCCATTTTCACTGCTACTGTGATCTGGGGGAACCTGTCCAATCATTATGTGACCATTGTGCTTCTTGCCCTGATGCTTTTCGGGTTTATCGGGTTTATTGATGATTATCTGATGCAGGTAAAAAAAAGAAACATGGGATTTACTGCCAAAGGAAAATTTTTAATCCAGGTATTATTCGCTCTGATTGTAAGCTGGCTGATCTACAACTGCCCGGATTTTGATTCAAGCCTGACCATCCCCTTCTTTAAGGATGCTTCTCCTGACCTTGGCATCTGGTATATTCCGTTCGGCTGTCTTGTGATTGTCGGCACCTCCAATGCCGTAAACCTGACCGACGGACTTGACGGGCTCGCCATCGGCCCTTATATCGTTGCCAGTGTCACCTATATGTTCTTTGCATACGTTGCAGGGCATATCCAGATCGCTGAATATCTCCATGTCAGGCATATTGCCTCTGCCGGTGAAATATCGGTTATCTGCGGTATCCTGGCAGGCGCAGGATTAGGATTCCTGTGGTTTAATGCGCATCCTGCCCAGGGCTTCATGGGTGATTCAGGCGCTATTCCTCTGGGCGGAATCTTAGGAACCATTGCCATTATTACAAAACAGGAAATTCTCCTGCTCATCGTGGGCGGGCTGTTTGTGATCGAAGCCTTGTCTGTCATTATCCAAGTCTCCTATTTTAAATTGACAAAAGGAAAGAGGGTCTTTCGAATGGCCCCTTTGCATCATCATTTTGAGCTTAAGGGATGGCATGAATCAAAGGTAATTGTTCGGTTCTGGATTATATCCATTACCCTGGCGTTAATCTCATTGAGTACGTTGAAAATAAGGTAGATGACAGTGAAAAAACAAACTTCACCCTATTTTCTGGTTATTGGTCTTGGGACATCTGGCGTTTCCATGGCACGCTTCTTACGCTCAAAAGGTGAGACTGTAGTGGCAACGGATATTGATGCTTCTCGGATGAATATTGAAAAACAACTCAATAAACTTGGCATTCAAACTGAAATCGGATTTCACAACCAACAAACATTTGACCAGGCCGAAATCCTGGTTCCAAGTCCTGGAATTCCTTTAACCAATGCCTTTATCAGGACTGCTGTTAAAAGAGGGGTCAAGATGACCAGCGAACTGGACATTTTCACCCGATACAACACCCTTCCTGTGATTGCCATTACCGGCACCAACGGCAAAACAACCACCACCACCCTGATCGGTGAGATGTTAAAGGGATGCGGCATGAATCCTTTTGTGGGGGGAAATATCGGAACACCCCTGGTGGACCAGCTGATGGCAAAAGAAAAAGCAGATGTTGTTGTGGCGGAAATTTCAAGCTTCCAGCTGGATATTTCAACACTATTTAAACCAACTGTAGGTGTGCTGTTAAATATTTCAGAGGATCATCTGGATCGATATGAAAATTATGGAGCCTACGAAGCGTCAAAATGGAGCATGTTCAAGCGCCAGGAATCTTGTGACGCTGCTGTAATCAATCAATCCATAAAAGGTATTGAGAAGGCTTGTCAAAAGTTAAAATCAACGATTTTTACATTTTCATCCAGCAGCGACATCCCGACAAAACAAGGGGCAAACATTGGTTCTGACTACATTGAAATTATCACAAAAACTGTTCATAAAAAGATACCGACAATCGGACTTAAAGAGCTTCATGGCACCCATAACAGGGAAAACATGGCGGCGGCCGTTCTGGCCTGCCTCGCCCTGGGCGCAGATATAACCGGCATATTAAAGGGGGCTCTAACCTTTAAAAACCTGGCCCACAGAATGGAGCATATAAAAACCATTGACCAGATTTCTTTTTATGATGATTCCAAAGCAACCAATACAGATGCCGTTGTCCGGGCCTTAGAATGTTTTAAGAAAAACGTTATCCTGATTTTGGGGGGCAGAGAAAAAAACACGGATTTTTCTCTGCTGATCAAAGAAGTTAAAACCAGGGTTAAAACCATTATTGCCATTGGTGAATCAAAGGAACACATCAAAGATACCTTTAAAAACACCTGCAGGGTTTTAGCGGTCAAAACCATGGAAGAAGCCGTTCATACGGCTTTTGATTGTGCGGTAGCACAGGATATTGTCCTTCTTTCTCCTGCCTGTGCAAGTTTTGATATGTATGAGAATTACGCCCACAGGGGAAAAGATTTTGCAACCCATGTAAACGCTCTTGGAAATAGATAAATGACAGAATCCGCAAAAACCATACACCCATTTTTCAGTGAAAAGTGCATTCTTTTCCCTGTTATCCTTCTTTCCGGGATTGGTATTGTCATGGTGTATTCAGCAAGTTCTGCCATCAGTATGGAAACCCATCATACCCTTTTCTACTTTATGAAAAAGCAGGCGCTTTTCTTTGGCATCAGCCTGTGTGTGATGTTTGTCACAGCCTCTTTTCCCTATAAACTTTATAAAAGCATTGCCTATATCATCCTTTTTGCTGCCATAGCACTTCTTGTGGCCGTTCTTTTCCCCTCCTTAAATATTAAAGCCGGTGGCGCCCACAGGTGGTTGAGCCTCGGGGGCTTGACTTTTCAGCCTGCTGAATTTGCAAAACTGGCGCTGATTATTTTCCTTGGGTATTCCCTGTCAAAAAAACAGGAGATGATAAAGAGTTTTTCAGTGGGCTTTGTCCCCCATGCGTTTATTTTTGGACTTTTTGCCTGCTTGATCATCATCCAGCCTGATTTTGGAACCATTGTTGTGTTAGGGCTGATCTCATGGGGTATGATGTTTATCGCAGGGGTTAAAATTACCCATCTGCTTTCTCCGACACCTCTGTTGATCCCGGTGATTTATTTTCTTGTGTATAAGGTTGAGTACCGCCTGGAAAGAATTCTTTCATTTTTAAATCCATGGGATGATCCTTATAACACCGGGTACCAGATCACCCATTCTTTAAAAGCATTTGGTTCAGGTGGACTTTTCGGCAAAGGCATTGGTCTTGGCATGCAGAAAATGCATTACCTTCCGGAACCCCATACGGATTTCATCTTTTCAATTATTGGTGAGGAATTAGGACTGATTGGTGTGCTCGCGGTTTTATCCCTTTATTTAATTTTGTTATTAAAAGGGATCAGCATTGCAAAAACATCAAAAAGTGATTTTGGTGCCATCACAGCTACAGGACTTACCATTTATATAGGGGTTCAGGTGATCATCAACACAGGGGTTGCCCTGGGGGTCCTGCCGACAAAAGGACTTACACTGCCTTTTATCAGTTATGGCGGCACCTCTTTGGTCATCAATATGGCTGCAATGGGAATTTTAATGAATATCGGGGCATCGCAGAGAAATGAACCAATTGTTTAACATCATCATAGCCGGTGGAAAAACCGGTGGGCATCTGTTTCCAGGTATTGCCGTTGCACAGGCCATGGAAAGGATGAACCCAACGGTGAGGATTCTTTTTATCGGCACCAATGCCCCCTTTGAAATACAGACCCTTGAAAAATACGGATATGCCCACACAGCCATCCTCTCAAAACCGATGAAAGGCGGCTCTATTTTCAGCAAAGCAATGGCTGCCAGCATTATTCTGGTTTCCCTGATCCAGTCCATGATTATCATGAAAAATTTCAAGCCTGATTTTGTCCTGGGTGTCGGCGGGTTTTCCTCTTTTGCAGTTGTCCTTTCAGCCTGGGTCTTAAGAATTCCAACGGCTATCCAGGAACAGAATGCCTTTCCCGGGTTAACCAATCGATTATTGTCAAGATTTTCTAAGACCATTTTTACTTCCTTTAAAGAAACAAAAGGATTTGCCGGCAACCCTAAGGTAAACTATGTGGGCAACCCTGTCCGCAAAGCTGATACTGTTGAATCAGAGGCGGGTTTGGCTTTAAATAATTTTGATCCCGAAAAATTTACCCTTCTTGTCACCGGCGGAAGCCAGGGTGCTAAAAGTATCAACACAGCCTTTATAGATGCCCTTTGTTTGATGGAGGATACCAAAAAATTTAATATTATCCACCAGACCGGCATCCATGATGAAGCCATCATCCAAAAAAAATATCTGGACCTGGAAATAACCGCCACTGCCAAAGCCTTTTTCCATGACATGCCCCTTGTCCAGGAAACCGCAGATCTTGCCATTACAAGAGCAGGGGCAGGCATTATTTCCGAACTGTGTATCAAAGGCCTGCCGGCCATTCTTATTCCCTTCCCCCATGCGGCGGATGATCACCAGACGTTTAATGCAAAAGCCCTTGAAGAACAGGGAGCTGCCGTGATGATAAAAGAAAGTGACCTGACCGGGCCCACCTTAAAAGAAACCATTAATGCTCTGATCAAGGACAAAGAAAAACTTGATCGGATGGCCCTGATACTGCGCCGCCTCGCCATGCCCGATGCAGATGAAAAAATAGCAGCATATATATTAACAACAAAGAAAATTAAGGCCTAACTTTATGTATCAAAAAAATTACCATATCCATTTTGTCGGAATCGGCGGTATCGGCATGAGCGGTATTGCAGGGCTCCTCTTACATCTTGGGTATAAAGTGTCTGGATCTGACTTAAAACTCTCCCCTATTACCAAACGGCTCGAAGAAAAAGGCGGAACCATTTATCAGGGTCACAGCAAGGAACAGGTAGGAGACGCCAACGTGGTTGTCACCTCATCAGCCATTGCCAATGAAAACCCGGAAGTCATTCGTGCCAAGGAATTATCAATTCCCATCATTCCAAGGGCGGAAATGCTGGCGGAATTAATGCGGATCAAATATTCCATTGCCATATCCGGTGCCCATGGCAAAACATCCACGACCTCCATGATTTCCCAGATTCTCAACACGGCCGGTCTTGATCCCACCGTAATCATTGGAGGACTTCTCAAAGGACTTGATACCAATGCATTACATGGTAAAGGAGAGTATATTGTAGCCGAAGCCGATGAAAGCGACGGATCATTTTTAAAATACTCCCCTGCCATTGCAGTTGTCACCAACATTGATCTTGAACACCTTGATTTTTACAAGGATATTGAAGATATCAAAAATACGTTTTTACAATTTATCAACTCGGTTCCCTTTTACGGTCTTGCCATTCTCTGTCTGGACAATGAACACATCCAGGATATTCTTCCTAAAGTGAAGGTTCGCTATACCACATACGGCATGACCGCCCAATCTGATCTGCAGGCAAAAGAAATTTCATTTTTGGGCAGTAAAAGCTGTTTTACGGTCTATCATCATGAAAAACGCCTGGGCGAAATCAACCTGAACATTGCAGGAAAGCATAATGTTTGTAATGCACTTGCCGGAATTGCCACAGGCCTTGAACTGAACATCCCCTTTAAAACAATCAAAAAAGCATTGGAACAAATTGAAGGCGTAAAAAGACGACTTGAGATTAAAGGAGAGAAAAAAGGCATCATTGTGATGGATGATTACGGTCATCACCCAACAGAGATCATGGCAACTCTGACGGCTATCCGGGAAAGTTATAAGGAAAAAAGACTGATTGTTGCATTCCAGCCCCACAGGTACACCAGAACAAAGGGATTGTTTCATGAATTTACCCGATCCTTTTATCAATCGGATATCCTGATTGTTCTTCCGATTTATGCGGCAAGTGAAAAAGAAATTGAGGGCGTCAGTGCCCAGAGACTTTGTGAGGGCATAAAAGAGCATGGACATAAGGATGTTTCCTATGCCCCTGATTTTACCCAGGCATTATCCATGATTACGCATAAAATGAAAAAAGGGGATATGGTTTTGACCCTGGGTGCCGGTGATATTTATACCCTAGGCGAAAAACTGTTGGACCTATTGTAAAGGCAAGGCATGAACAAAAAAGAAAACACAGCATATTCAACACTGACTCAAAAATTTAATCTTTTGAAGAATGAGCCGTTGAAAAGATATACCTCCTTTAAGATTGGAGGCCCTGCTGATCTTCTTGCCTTGCCAAAAGACCAGACTGAATTGAAAAAATTAATAAAACAGGCATCAGATCTTGATGTCCCGGTTACCCTTTTGGGGGGCGGTACCAATGTTTTGATTACAGATAAAGGCATACGGGGTCTTGTCATTGTTACAAGGCAATTAAATGCTAACATCCATATCATTGAAACACAGCTGAATGAAAAAATCATTTTTGTCGAGGCGGGTGTCCGCCTGTCCAAGGTCTGCCAGTTTGCCATCAACCATTCGCTTACAGGAATTGAATTTGCCGCAGGCATTCCCGGAACCGTCGGCGGCGCCATTATGATGAATGCCGGAACTGAATCAGGGTCAATGTCAGACATTGTTAACGCCATCGAGGTTTTGAATCAAAAGACCTTGGCCATTGAAACCATTGATGGAAAAGACCTTGATTTTTCATATCGCCACCTGAATCAGCCCGGTATTATTGTGGCCGCCAAATTAACATTAACCCCCGGGGACCAGAACAAGATAGAGGAAACGTTTAAACAGAACCTGATCCAAAAAAATGCAACCCAGCCGGTTTCCTTTGCAAGTGCAGGATGCTTTTTCAAGAACCCTGTATCAGGAAAGCCTGCCGGAGAACTGATTGAAAAAACAGGCCTTAAAGGAATGAGAATCAATGACGCCATGGTATCCCGGATTCATGCAAACTATATCATAAATGTCAACGCTGCCAGTTGTGAAGATGTTCTTTTATTAAAACAGCAGATTCAACAAGCTGTATTTGAAAAATACCATATTCAACTCGAAACAGAAGTGAGGGTTCAAGGTGAATAAAAAAATCAAACAAAACAAGTTTAAAGCTGAGATTGGTGAAAATAAAACACTTGATTCCGGGCCCAGCATCGATTTTTGCCTCAACTGCATCATGACGGTGGCATTTATCAGTGTCTTAAGCCTTGCATCCATCTTTGCCTATGATTTTGTCACCCAGTCAAATTTTTTTAATATCAAAGAAATAGAAATTTCAGGAACAAAACGAGTCTTAAAGGATGACCTTATCCGGCTTGCAAAATTAACCGATTCTGATAATATTTTTTCAATCAATTTATTTTCCATTGAAAAGCATATTACTTCCCACCCATGGATTCAGTCGGCGACCATAAAAAGAACACTGCCATCCAAATTGATCATATCTGTTATTGAACAAGAACCTTTGGCCATCGTTAAAATCGAAAACCTGGCAGATATTTTGATTAATACTCAGGGCAGGCCGTTTAAGGAATATGATCCTCAAAAAGATCACATCGAAAATCTACCGGTTATATCCGGGCTTGATCTGACAACGATTAACCAGGAGTACCTGTTTAACGGTCCATTATTCAACTCAATCATGAATTTTTTTAAAACAGATATTTCAAGTACCATTCGTGTAATTAAAGGGGATAACCATACCGGCATCACCATTGAAGCCAACGATATTTATAACCGGTTGAAATCTCAAGACCAACCCATGGTTCAAATCAAATTGGGATTTGATAATTTTGACGCAAAACTGAATAAAGCAAAAAAAATAAGTGAGTATATTGATAAAAACTTTCCCACAAGAACAATCTGCGCCATGGATCTTTTTAATATTAAAAAAGTATTTATCAAAACAAGACTCACCGATGCTCTGCACAACAATTTAGAAAAGGGGGTTTGATTTGCAGGGAAATGAAAAAATAATTGTTGGCCTGGATATCGGCACAACAAAAATTACAGCTGTAGTCGGAGAGATGCTTGGAGACGAGATCAATGTTATTGGTGTCGGTACCCATCCATCCACCGGGCTTCGAAAAGGAACGGTTGTCAATATTGAATCAACTGTGGATTCAATAAAAAAAGCCGTTGAAGAAGCTGAACTCATGGCGGGTTGTGATATATCCTCTGTTTATGTGGGCATTGCAGGAAACCATATCAAAGGACTCAACTCCCATGGGATTATTGCTATCAAGGGCCGCGAAATTACAGAACAGGATGTTGAACGCGTCATTGATGCTGCAAAAGCCGTGGCCATTCCGACTGACAGAGAGATCCTCCACGTCATCCCCCAGGAATTTATTGTGGATGACATGGAATCCATTCAAAACCCGGTCGGTATGACAGCTATCCGGCTTGAAGCCAAAATTCACATTGTTACAGCTGCCGTATCCTCAGCCAGGAATATTGTCAAATGCTGTAATAAGGCAGGGCTTGAAGTTTGTGATATCGCCCTTGAATCCCTGGCTTCAGGCGAAGCTGTTCTGACGGACGAAGAAAAGGAACTGGGATGCCTCATCGCTGATATGGGCGGGGGTACCACTGACTTGGCCCTTTTCAAAGATAATAATTTAAAATTCATATATGAACTCACTCTTGGCGGACACAACCTGACCAATGATATTTCCATTGGTCTTCGAACCCCGCTTCCGGAAGCTGAAAAAATAAAAATAGAACACGGCACCTGTGTCTCGGGAAATGTCAGAAGCGGTGCGACCATAGATGTGCCCGCTGTTGGCGGAAGAGCACCCAAAAAGCTTTCCAAGGGAATTCTGGCCGAAATTCTTGAACCGCGGGTAGAAGAGATTTTTTCTCTTTTGAAAAAAGAGTTGTTCGCCCATGGGCTTGAAAATTCATTTCCAGCCGGGTTTGTCCTTACAGGCGGCAGTGTGGTGCTTAACGGGATCACTGAAATTGCAGAATCTGTTTTCAATGTACCGGTGAGAATCGGTGAACCCAATAAAATCGGCGGGCTGAAAGATATTGTGAGAAATCCGGCCTATGCAACCGGCGTCGGGCTTGTCATTTTCGGATCCAGTGCAAGCTGTAAAATGGATTTAAAAGATACACAGACTCAAAATTTCAGTGGAATATTCAATAAAATAAAACAGTGGTTTAAAGATATCATTTAATTTTTAGGGAGGTGGGTATGACTTTTTCTTATGTGGAAAGTGAAAATTCGGCAAAAATTAAGGTTATTGGTGTTGGCGGAGCCGGAGGGAATGCAGTGAACAACATGATTGATGCAAAACTCAAAGGTGTAAAATTCATTGTTGCCAACACTGATATCCAGGCGCTTGAAGCCTCCAGAGCAGAAGTTAAAATTCAGCTCGGAAAAAGCCTGACTCAAGGACTTGGTGCAGGCGCTGACCCCAACAAAGGCCGCGAAGCAGCTTTAGAAAGTTCGGATGAACTGCGTAAGGCGTTAGAGGACAGCCATATGGTCTTTATTACAGCCGGTTTTGGCGGGGGCACCGGTACCGGAGCTGCTCCGGTTATTGCCGAAATCTGTAAAGACCTTGGAATCCTGACGGTTGCTGTTGCATCCAAACCCTTTTCCTTTGAAGGGAAAAAAAGGGAAAAACAGGCTCTTGAAGGTCTAGAAAAGCTTCATGGCATTACAGATACTGTTATCACTATTCCCAACGACCGGCTCAGGGGGATTGCACCCAAAGGTGCCAGAATGGTGGACATGTTTATTAAGGCAGATGAAATTCTTCACCATTCAGTAAAAGGGATTACAGATCTGATTATGATGCCGGGCCATGTCAACCTTGATTTTGCAGATGTCAAGACCACCATGCAGAAAGCAGGGAAAGCATTGATGGGGATCGGTGTTGCCTCGGGCGAAAACCGTGCCATAGAAGCAGCTGAAAGAGCTATATCCCATCCGCTTCTTGAAGATATTTCCATTTCCGGTGCAAAGGGTGTATTAATGAATATCACCTCCAGTTCCGACCTCACCCTTGATGAAATGACAGCAGCCTCTGACCGAATTTACAAGGAAGTTGGAGATGACGCAGAGATCATCTGGGGCCAGACCTTTGATGAAGAGCTGGGAGATGAAATAAGAATTACGGTTATTGCAACCGGCATTGGATCTGATGAGGCAAAAGTATCCAATAATATCCATCATTTTGATCCTGTGGCTGCCCAGCCCGTCGCATATCAGCAGCCGGCATTTGCACAGCAGGCCTATGCAGCCCAATCCTTTGCACAGCAGGCATATGCCCCCCAGACCTTTGCACATCAGACTGATCCCGTTGCCAGAGGACAGCTAAGAACCCCAACCCAGGAAGAGCTTTCAAACTGGAATGAATTTGATAATCCAGTCATCATTAAACATAAAAAAGCAGTGGGTGATGATAACATGATAAATGATTATGGTTCAGTTCTATATGATAACGATGATTTGGAGGTGCCGACATTTTTAAGAAGAAAAGCTGACTGATAGATGAAAAAAAGGTTTAAGCCTGCCCGGGATAATGATTTAAAAAAGATCAAAGAACAAGGTGCCATTATTAAAAAAGGCAAGGGATTGATAAAAGCCGCCCTTGTCTATCCCAACACCTATGAGGCCGGCATGTCAAGCCTGGGATTTCAAACTGTTTACAAGATTGCAAACCAGTCAGAGTTTGTGGCCTGTGAAAGGTTTTTTTTACCCGATCCAAAACAGAAGGTGCGACGTCCCAAAAGTCTTGAAAGCGGGTTAAGCCTTGATCAATTTGATATCATTCTGTTTTCAGTCTCCTTTGAAAATGATTTTAACCATCTTGTTCCACTCCTAGGAGAAGCAGGCATCCCCTTGCGATCGCCCGATCGAAACCACACCCACCCCCTGGTGGTTGCAGGGGGAGTCGCCTGTTTTTTAAACCCTGAACCCATTGCTCCCTTTATAGACTGCTTCCTTCTAGGGGAAGCCGAATGCCTGCTGGGACCTTTTTTTGATTCACTGTCAAAAAAACCTGATAAAAAATTGTTTTTACAAACCCTGGAAAAAAAAATACCCGGCGCCTATGTCCCTGCCCTTCATACGGATAAAACAGCATTTCAAATCAATGTACAATATCTTGAAAACCTTGACACCATAACAACCTTTACGACTATTCTCTCGTCCGGAACGGCTTTTAAAGACATCTTCCTTATTGAGACCCTTAAAGGCTGCCCCCACGGCTGCAGGTTCTGCAGCGCAGGATTTGTTTACCGGCCACCCAGAATTTATCCTGTAAAAAATATTTATGCCGCCATTGACAGGGCTGTTGATAAAACAAATAAGATCGGACTTGTCAGTTCGGCAATTGCAGACCATCCCGACATAACCCAAATTTGCAATTACGGTTTAACCCACAACTTTAAACTGTCCTTTTCATCACTCAGAGCAGACAAACTGACGGATGAACTTGTTCGCACACTTTCAAACTCAAACATCAAAACTGCAACCATTGCCCCGGAAGCCGGATCAACTAGAATGCGCAATATTATCAATAAAAAAATCAGTGAGAACGACATTCTTTGTGCGACCCACAGACTTATTACTGCCGGTATCATCAACTTACGACTATATTTTATGATCGGGTTGCCTTTTGAACTTGACCAGGATGTTCATGAAATCGTTGCATTAACAAAAAAAATAAAGACGGTTTTTCTTGAAGTCTCAAAAAAGAAAAAGAAAATCGGAACCATTACCTTAAGTATCAACCCGTTTATCCCCAAGCCCTGCACGCCTTTTCAATGGGCTGCCATGGCAGATGAAACCACTTTAAAACACAGGGTCGGTATTATCAAGCAAGGCTTAAAAACTATGGCCAATGTAACCGTCAATTTTGAATCTTTGAGAATAGCAAAAATTCATGCTCTTCTGTCGCGTGGTGATCAAAAAACAGCTGAAATCATTGAATATGCACAAAACAAGGGGTGGTCATCTGCTATGAAACGTTACAAAACATATTGCGATGCTGTTATTTATCAGGAAAAATCTTTTGACAGTCCCCTGCCCTGGGATTTTCTCGACAACCGAATCAAAAAAGAATTCCTTGCAAAAGAATTTGTAAAGGCCAAACAAGAAAAAAACTCTCCATCCTGCCCTATGATTGACTGCAGCACTTGCAATACCTGTATTTAAAAAAGTGTCTACTGCCATTCACTGGCATGTTTTAAGGCAATGGCGATTAATTCATCTGAAAACTCGATACCAATCCCGTGTTTATCTTTTCTTACAATTTTGCCTTCTAATGTATGGGCTTCTCCTGATTTAGACTCAAACGCAAGTACGATATTTTCGTTTATTTCATATTTGTGGAACTCTTTATTTTTAATATAAATCCCACTGAATGAAACGTCTATCGCAGTTTCTTTGTGAAGCTTGCCGCCGGTCACGACTTCGACCTGAAGCTTAGTTGGTACCCGTTCATGCTTACGTCGTTCAATCGTTTTTTGGGTCTTTTCTTTTTTTGTCATGGTTGCTCCTAAATCGTTTATGACGATGATTGTTTCCCATACAAATTTAGACCGTTTATCTTAAGCAAATTAAAACAGATTAGTCAATCATTCCATCAACATTCAATTTTTTTTTGGCGGCTGAATATATCACACGCTTCAGCCTTTTTCTTTATTGTCTTCTCTAAAATTTGGCAGATGTATGAATTTTAAAATTTTCCTTGTTTATATTGCCAATAAATCTTATAAGATATAGCGGTTTTTTATAGGAAGATTTTATAATTTTAACCATAGGATGGTCCTATTGTTTAGGATCATCAAATAATAAAAACAATACTAAAATATTTAGGAGGTTTTATGACAACGTTAGTATTTGGTCACAAAAATCCAGATACCGATTCAGTTTGTGCAGCCATTGCACTTGCAGATCTTAAGAAAAAACTTGGTGAAGATATCGCACCGGCAATTCAGGGAGAATTGAATCCTGAATCCACTTTCGTACTTAAAAAATACGGTGTTGCAGGACCGCAGGTTGTTACTTCTTATGCAGGAAAAGATGTCTATCTCGTGGATCACTCTGATCTTGCCCAGAGCCCTGACGATCTTGGCAAAGCCAATATTCTGGGTATTGTTGATCATCATAAGCTGGGGGATGTAACTACCGGACAGCCGCTTGAATGCTGGATCTGGCCTGTTGGTTGTACCTGTACGGTCGTGTCTTCCATGTATAATTATTTTGATATAAAAATACCTAAAGATATTGCAGGTATCATGCTTTGCGCTATTCTTTCCGATACGGTTATTTTTAAATCAGCCACTTGTACTGATTCTGATAAAAAAATATGCGCCCAGCTTTCTGAAATCTGTGGTGAAAATGACCTGGAAGCCCTGGGCATTGAAATGTTCAAGGTTAAATCTGCTGTTGAAGGTACACCGGTTCGGGAACTTGTTTTCCGCGATTACAAAGATTTCAACATGAGTGGAAAAGGTGTTGGTGTCGGACAGCTTGAGCTTGTTGATCTTTCAATTGTTGACGGTATCAAAGCTGATCTTGAAAAAGATATCCAGGCCCTTAAACAAGAAAAAGGTAATCACAGCGTATTCCTTATGCTGACGGATATCATGAAAGAAGGCACCGAACTTTTGATTGCTTCAGATGATGCATCTGTTATTGAAAAAGCGTTTGGTGTTACGCCGGTTAATGGAAGAGCCTGGTTGCCGGGTATCATGAGCCGCAAAAAACAGATTGTTCCGTTCCTTGAAAAAGTGTTTGGATAACCAATAAAAAAGGGTTTGGGACTTTAAGTCCCAAACCCTAACTATTTTTTCGGCCGGTCAATCCTTACTTAGCAAGTACCTGAAGTATCTTCTCTTTTTGCTGGGATTTAAAGACCTTTTTCAATTTTTCAGATAGTGTTGCCACATCAAAGGGTTTGAGGATAAATCCATTGCAGCCTTTTTCCATCATTTTTTCAATTTTGGATTCCCGATTATACCCTGAGGATATCAGCACTTTCATTTGTGGATCAAGCCTTCTTATTTTGTCAAAAGTTTCCTGACCATTCATCCGGGGCATGACCATATCAAGAATAACAAGATCTATTTGTGAATTCTCATTTTTTAAAACATCTATGGCTTCACTCCCGCTTGAAGCTGCCTTAACCTGATAACCAAGTGTTTCCAGCATCTCTGAACAGACTTCAATCACGCCTCGTTCATCATCAACCAATAAAACAGTCCCCTTGCCGTTAAAAATTTTCTTCTTTTTTTCAAAGGCTTTACCAGTATTGACCTTGATTCGACTGGCCGGCAAAAGAAACATAAAGGCGCTGCCTTTTCCAGGTTTGCTTTCAACTTTAAGTGTTCCCTTATGACTCTTGATAATTCCGTAGGCTGTAGCAAGTCCAAGGCCGGTTCCCTGGCCTCTGGTTTTTGTTGTAAAAAACGGATCGAAAATCCTGTTGATAATGTCTTCATCCATACCGATACCCGTATCTGCCACTGTTATCTTTACATATGTGCCGGCAGTTTCAAGTCCGGATTCATCCAGAACAACATTTTCAGATTTGATAACAATCTTCCCGCCATCCGGCATTGCCTGCCAGGCATTGACAAAAAGATTCAGCAAAACCTGTTTGATCTGCCCTTCATCTACAACAGTACCCCATAAATTTCTTTCCAGGTATTGCTCAATTAATATATCTTTTTTTGTTCTGCCGAACATTTTCGCAGACATTTTTAAAAGATAATTCAGGTTAATGCAACAGGTCTCCTGGCATGTTTTCTGTGCAAATCCCAGCAATTGCTTGGCCATTTCCGCACCGGAAAAAACATACTCATCAATACTGGCAAGCCGTTTATATTCCTCACTGTCCCGGTCAAACCCGCTCTTTACAAGAGAGGCATAGCCCTGGATACCCATGAGAATATTATTAAAATCATGGGCAATTCCTCCGGCCAGAGTTCCGATAGCTTCCATCTTCTGGGCCTGCCGCAACTGGTCTTCTAAGGTTATCCGATCCGTCACATCCCTTGCAACGGCATATACACCGTTGAATTCCTCTTTTGTGTCACTGGCAGGCAGATGCATGGGCGTAGCTTTAAGTTCCATAAAGGCAAAGGATTCATATGGATCATATTGTATTTTCTTTGTTTTTGCTTTTTTAAACCTGAAATGCATGTCCTGCCCATCATTGATTCTTCGCTCATACTTTTCAAACCGGGTCAGGGTAGCCGCTTTTGAAAAATCTCCCTTATGAATGATATCTTCAAAGCTGGTTCCGATCAGATCTTGTTTTGAAAATCCCAATACTTTTTCAAACTGATGATTCACAAAGGTAAAACACCCCTCTTCATCCAGGGTAAAAATCAGGTCCGGAGAATTGTTGACCATGTATTCGTATTGTCTCTCAGATGCTTCGAGCCGTGCACATATCGCTTTTTTGTCTGCAATTAATTTCTTCTGGGACAATGCATTTTTTACGGTTTTTATAAGATCCGCATATTCAAACG
>JAHJLN010000386.1 GCA_018821715.1 Pseudomonadota bacterium
ATGACGGAACAGGAATGGGACGAGGTTATTGCCGTTCATTTGAAAGGCGCTTTTTGTGTAACCCAGCCTGCTGTAAAAAGAATGAAGGAGAACAATTATGGACGGATTGTCTTTACCGCATCCTCCTCGGGCATGTATGGTAATTTTGGCCAGTCAAATTACGGTGCGGCAAAAATGGGGGTGATCGGCATCATGAATACTTTAAAACTTGAAATCGCAAGGTTTGATATTAAAGTGAATACCGTAGCGCCCAATGCCGCAACCAGCATGACAAAAGGCGTTTTCACCGATGAGGTGACCAGAAGAATCAAGCCTGAATTTAACACCCCAATGGTAACCTGGTTGTGCTCTGAAGAGAATCAGGATTCCGGGATGATTTTTACCATGAGTGCCGGATGGTTTGCCCGTTCTGCAATGGTCTCGGGTAAGGGCGTTTGCATCGGAGACACCAAAAGAGCGATTACGGCCGAAGAAGTGAAAGAAAGTTTTGACCGGATAAAAAGTCTTGAAAAAGCACTTCCCTATGAGCACTGCGGTGAGATTTACAGCCTGGGAAGACCCCTGACAGGCAGGTAGAAAGGCCCTATATCCATCACCTTTGCCCATGGTTAATCATGTTGGTATCATGGTTGCCGGCATCCTTACGGCCACAACATTTCCGGTTGCACAGATTTTGTTATTTGCTGTCACGCTTGCTTCAATCACCACTTTTTTTGGAGTCACTTCAAGAATCTTGCCGCGGATTTCAAGTTCTGATCCCAAAGGGGTTGGTGCCAGAAAATCCACTTTTAAGGATGCTGTAACAAACCTAAGGGCCGGCATGGTATCCATGTTTCTGCCTTCCTTGCGGTAAGATGCGGCAGCAGCTGTCCCGGTACAGTGGCAATCAATTAAAGAGGCGATCAATCCGCCGTATACAAAGCCGGGAATGGCCATATGGTGTTCTGTGGGTAAAAAATTTGCAACGCTTTGTTCTCCATCCCAATAGCTTTTTATCTGCAATCCTTTATCATTCAATCTGCCGCAACCGTAACAATGACTGAAATCATCCGGGTAATAATCCTGGAATGCTTTTTGTGTCATCTTTATTTCTCCTTTTAGATAAGGTTGTTTTCATATTGTGCTAACGCCAAGGGGTTCTATTATCTTTGGATTTAAATACTTTTGCAATCCATTTTGTTTTTTTTAAGGAAAAAGTTTAATTCTTTAAGGAAAAATTCGATTGGGTCATGAAGGATTCAGGGTTATACGTCTGCGTCCAGAATAAGTCCCCGCCCGCTTTTTATATGGTGAACCAGGTTTTCAAGTTCTGAGTGGGAGATATCATGTTTAAAAACCTGGCTTGTGTTGCCAAAGTCGTCAATGGCGACAATGTCAATGAAAATATCATCCCCTTCCTGGTAGATGCACAGCCGGAATGGAGAATTGTTGTCTTCAAGTTCCTTATGGGTTTGCTCTACAATTTTGGTTAATTCATCAAAGTGTTTTTTGGCTTGCTGGTAATGTTTCTTTTTCTTATGTTTTTTTTTGCCATAGGAAGACACACCCGGCTTTTCCGGGTGAATGGGGTCACTCTGATTTATTTTTGTGATATCTTCCATGTTATTTACCCCAAAGAGGTTAACCTGCAAAATTAAACTGCATGCTTTAATCTAATTATCGTATCTTAGGGTAAAAACCTTTAACCGCTTGAATTTTAAATGGAAAGCGAGTTCGTGTAGGTTATGATCCTATTGGTTCCAATGATATCCCCCATGGCCATAATATGGATGCCGTCTGCAGGGTCAATAATCTGTTTGATAAAATCGCAGGCAATGTCAATACCGCTTTCACCATGATCTTCCATTCTGGCAATAATGCTGTCCGGAACATCAATGCCTTCTACGTTTTTATCCATGAACCTTGCCATCTTAACACTTTTCAGGGGCATCAGCCCGATGATGATCTTTGTGTTCAAGGGTTTTGCTTTTTCAAGAAACGCAATAGTTTTTTGGGCATCATATACCACCTGGGTTTGGAAAAAATCAGCACCTGCTGAAATTTTCTTTTCCATTCTTTCAAGTTCACGGTTCATGTCCCTGCTGGTGGGTATGGCAGTGCAGGAAATGGTAAAATCAGTTTTTCCGCCAAATTCTTTATCATTATAATCCACCCCGGCATTCAGTTTTTTAATCAGCCGGATCAGCTCAAAGGTATTATAGTCATAAACAGCTTTGGATGGATAGGGACCATGCTTTGGCGGATCTCCTGTCGTGACAAGAAGGTTCCGGATTCCCATGGCATGGGCGCCTAACAGGTCGGCCTGGGTGCCCAAAAGGCTTCTGTCCCTGCAGGTGTAATGGGGAATGGCAGGAATATTCAGATGCTGCTGGATCAGGCTTCCCATGGCAATGGCGTTGATTCTAAGATTTCCCATGGGGCAGTCGTGGATATTGATACCGTCAAGCGGTAAATAGTCTTTTGCTTTTGTCAGGGCCTCCTCAGTTAAGACGCCTTTTACAGGCCCCAGCTCTGTGGTGATGATAAATTTTTTACCCAGCGTTTCAATTAAACCCATAAAAAAATTCCTTTCCTTACAATCTTGTGCTTTATTGCTTATTCAGTATCCTTAATATCCAGCTGGATTAACCGGCATTTTCCATGTTTGAGAGGGCATCGTCAAATACTCTGATAAACATGTCTGTGTCCTCTTTTGTGATCACCATGGGGGGTTTGATTTTAATGACATTATTAAAGGGACCGTCCGTACCCAGTAAAATTCCCCTGTTTTTAAGGCGGTTGACCATTTCAGAGGCTTTTCTTGTTGCAGGGATAAGTGTATCCCTGTCCTTTACCAGTTCTATGCCGATAAAAAGGCCGACACCCCTGACATCGCCGATAATGTCATGTTTGTCCTTAAGGTTATTGAGTCCTGCAAGCATCCTTGTGCCGATCTTTTTTGCGTGTTCCTGCAGGCCCTGTTCTTCAATGACATCCAGAACCGAAAGCCCGATGGCACAGGATACCGGATTCCCGCCAAAGGTTGCAAAAAACTCCATACCGTTGGCAAACGCGTCTGCAATCTCTTTTCGGGTCACGACCGCTGCCATGGGGTGTCCGTTCCCAATGGGCTTTCCCATGACCACAATATCCGGGATTACGTCTTGAAGTTCAAATGCCCAGAAGTGGGAGCCAACTCTTCCAAAACCGGTCTGGACTTCGTCGGTAATGCAGAGCCCTCCTGCATTCCTGACATGGGCGAAAGCTGTCTTGAAGTATCCCTGGGGCGGGATCACCTGGCCGCCGCAGGATAAAAGGGATTCTGTAATAAATCCGGCAATGGGCTTTTCAAGGGATTCAATGAGTTCTCCTATTTCGTCGCCATATGCTTTTCCCGCATCTTCTTTTTGCCCTTTGAATTTTCCTCTATACCCGTCAGCCACGGGCACCACATGAACCCAGGGTTCGGGGGTGTTTTCCCCGCCTTTTCCCATGAATTTATAGGGGCTGATATCAATCATTGAACTGGTATGCCCATGGTAGGCATTCTCCACAACCAGCAGGTCCTTTTGCCCTGTAACCGTTCTTGCGATCCGCAGGGCCAGCTCATTGGCTTCACTGCCTGAGTTGACAAAAAAACAGGTGGAAAGCTCTTGGGGCAGGGTATCACAGAGACGTTGGGCATAGGTTGTCAGCTCGTCATATAAATATCGGGTGTTGGTATTAAGCCGGGCCATTTGTTTCTGGCCGGCCTCAACCACTCTGGGGTGGCAATGACCTACATGGCAGACATTGTTATACAGGTCAAGAAAGGGTCTGCCGTTGTAATCAAATAAGTATTGGCCCCTGCCCTTCAGAATCTTTAAGGGTTTGTCATAAGAAGGGGATATGGACGGGGCAATAACCTTTTGCCGGTTTTTTAAAAGTTCGGTAACAGGTGCACCGCGATTTTCAAAAGGTTCAAGGTTTGTTTTTCCTGAAAGAATGATGGCAGCCTGGGCAGGACCTGTTGCAGAAAAAAGTTCAAGCTTTTTCCAGGCGCGTTGTTCAGATACAAACCAGCCGGCTCTGTCCGGGTCGATTTTTTTTCTCTGGTCAGCAATGATGACTGAAACCGCCAGTCGTGTGCACATTAACGGGAAAATCACCATCATTTCATCCATGGATAAAGGGCGGACCTTGTGATAGGCACCGATAACAATTGCAGCAGCTTCCAGGGGATGGTCCTCATCCAGGGTATGATAGGCAAGGGCAAGGGAAAGGTCGCACACCGTGGGATTTACCAGGCAGTCTCCAAAATCAAGGATTCCTGAGATCCGGCCGTCCGCCACCAGGACATTGTCATCATTGATATCCCCATGAATGAGGGATTTTGGCAGAACGTCAAATACCGGCATGGCAAGGGCAGCATACAGATGAAAAACCCATTCAAGGATCTGGCGTTTTTCAGGGTTGTCAATAAAGGGAATTTTTGACCGATGCTGGTCTGCCCGGGCAAGATCCCAGTGATGGGTTCTTTTGGAACACGGGTGAAAGACAACAGACATGGCGGTATTCATCTGTGCAATAATTTTTCCCAGATCTTCCAATTGCCCCTTGGTTGCAGGAAGTGATTCACACCAGGCCTTTCCCTGCACAAATTCCAGAAGCCGCCCCCGGATCTGTTTTCGGTCTTTTGTCATCAAGTCGGCCTGGACAGACCCGGTCCTTGTCAGGATCACCCTGGGAAGCCGGATGCTCAATTTTGAGTCAATAAGTCGTTCTACGGCAAGATGCTCAATTTCTATCATCCCGGCAGTGGTTTCTTCATCTGCCAGTTTTAATACAAAACAGGTGCCGTCCTGTTTTTTGATCAGGTAATTTTCATTTTCACCGGCCAGCCTGTAAATTTCCCCTGAAATATCATATTCTATTTCCAGCAGGCGGGTAATGGTGTCAATTGAATCAAGTGAAGTTTCCTCCGTCACAAATCTCTTTCCTTTTATTCTTCTGCCGATTCTTTGTAAAGATGAACATCCTGTTGGGGATAGGGGATACTGATGCCTTCTTTATCAAAGGTGATTTTGATCTTTTCGGTTAAATCAAAATAGACATCCCAGTAGTCTGAAGTTTTTACCCAGGGTCTGACAACAAAGTTCACACTGCTGTCAGCGAGTGCGGACACCGCAATGGTTGGTTTCGGATCATCCAGAATCCTGCTGTCTTCCCGGACAATTCTATTAAGGGTGTCTTTGGTTTTTTTAATATCGTCATCATAGCCGATGCCAATGACAAGATCCACTCTTCGGGTATCATTGGCAGTTACATTGGTGATCACATTACTGGTGATACTGGAGTTGGGAACGATCAATTTCTGGTTGTCCGGAGTGTTCAAAATGGTATTAAACAACGAGATGCTGACAACTTTTCCAGATACACCGCCCGCATTAACAACGTCCCCAACTCTGTAAGGCCTGAACATGATCAGCATGACCCCTGATGCAAAGTTGGAAAGAGAGTCTTTCAGCGCAAGGCCTATGGCGAGGCCGGCTGCACCCACAATGGTTAAAAATGAGGTGGTGTTAATCCCCATCTGGCCTGCTGCCGCAATGACGATAACAATCATGAGGGTATAGTAAATAATATTTTCAAGGAACTTGATCAGGGTAATATCCACTTTGCTTTTTTCAAGAACATGGGTCAAGATTTTTGAAATTTTTCCTGCCAGCCATTTCCCGATCAAGAAAATTAAAATAGCAACAATTAATTTTACCGAGTAAGTGGTCACCCAATACGTAATCATTTCAATTAGTTTCTCAATATTCATTGTTTCTCCTGCAATAATAGATTTTAAATTATTTTTAGAAAATCGTTAGTTTTTTTTGAGTAATATAACCCCTCACAATTTTAACTTCAATAGATTATTCTCAGGAAAAAAAACTTTTAGCCGTCTTGTGAACATGATCCCCGATGATTTTGATCCTCTCCATTTCCCGGGTGTCAAGCGGACCTGATTCAAGGGAGGTTAAGGCAGTCCGCATCTGCTGGATATTTTTGGGTCCGCACAGACAGATATCCACGCTGGGATTGGATAAAGAAAAGCGGTAGCAATCACTTGCGTCAAGGGCGGGTTCACCGGGGGGCATGTATTTTGGATCCAACAGGTGCCCCCACCGGGTGGCCGTATAAGTTACAATACCCGGTTTGGGGTGGGTATCAAGCAAAGGGAAACAGTCTGTTTGGGCACCCCTGTGGGCAGGATTATATCGGATATGAAACAGATCAAAAATATTTTTCTGCGCCATTTTTGGGAAAACAGATCGGTTATGCCCTGACATGCCAATAAATCTGCACAGCCCTTGTTCTTTCATTTTTAAGGCAAAGTCCAGCAGCGTGGAAAAGGGCGCACTGTTATGCCAGCCAAGAATAAGAACATCTGCATGATCTATCCCAAGAGATTTCAGTGACTGCTTGAAAAAAAATTCTGTCATGAATCCGAACCTTGCATAGGTTTGAATGGAGATGACCAGCTTATCTCGAAGGCCTTGACGGCAAAGGTTCCTTATGGCGGTTTTCATGCCCGACCGATGCCGGCCTGAACCCAGATAAAAATAATTACACCCCTTTTCACAGGCTTCTTCAAAAGCAGGTGCCGGGGCACCGTAACTTGCAGCAAGCCCAAGCCTGCCCACCTTAAGGCCGGTATCGCCTAAAACGGTTGTTTGGAAATCGTCTTTCATTAAATAGAATCTCCTTTTCTAAAACCAGCGCTTTCGCTTGAAATAAATGAGCAGAGATCCTGCCAGGATAATCAGGATTGCCCAGAAGATAAAATAGCTGTATTTATAATGCAGCTCTGGCAAATACTCAAAATTAGTACCATAGATGCCGGCAATGAACGTAAGAGGTATGAAGATTGCAGCAAAGATGGTCAACACCTTCATGATGTCATTCATCTTGTTTGCCGTCACAGAATTAAAAATATTCAGCTGGTCGGTCAACAGATCCCGATAGGTGTCAATGGCCTCTGTGGCCTGACTGATAAGATCCTGAAGGTCCTTTAAAAAAGGGATGGTGTTTTCGTGGAACAAATCACTGTCAATCCGTGACATCTGGAGAACAGCCTCCCTGGCAGGCCGGATTGATTTTCGCAGGTAATTGATTTCCCGCTTAAATGAATTGATCTTTTCCATAACACTGGCGTCATTCCCTGCAAGGATTACTTCCTCAAGATCTTCGATTTTTTCTCCAATCAGTTCAATCACATAAATATAATTGTCCACAACCGTATCTATGAGTGCATAGGCAAGGTAATCCGTCCCGGATCCTCGAATACGTGATTTTTGTTTTCTGATTCTCTCCCGGACAGGATCAAAGACATCTCCGGGCTGTTCCTGAAATGTCAGCAAAAATTTATCTCCCAGGATGATACTCAATTGCTCGTTGACAATCATTTGGGTTTTTGTGTCAAACCGGATCATCTTTAAAACAATGAAAATATAGGTATCAAATTCCTCTATTTTAGGTCTCTGGCCCGTATTCAGGATATCCTCCATCACAAGGGGGTGTAATTCAAAAATCTGACCCACCTCCCGGATTAACTCAATGTCATGCAGGCCATTAATATTCAGCCAGGTCACGGTTTCTGTTTTTTTAAAATGAGATCCGTCTTTAATATCCAATAATTCCTGCTCTGTCAGGTTCACAGAATCATAATCAATAACCCGCGCCTGCACGGATTCCATTTTCTGTTTTCCGATGAAGATCAGGGCTCCAGGACTTTGGCCCCGGCTTTCCGAGCGTTTTTTTAAAAATCGTGCCATAAAAGGTTTTCCTCTTTTGTATAAAAGTTATGATGTGACGTCTTTTGCCACTCAAACATCCCTATTGACATAAGTTTTAAGAATAAGATTTTTTACGATAGCATCTACCTTAATCCAAATCAACACGCAACTTTTTTGGGACAGACACTTTTTATTTTAAACAATTTCTTTTACAAATCAGGATATGATATTTTAATGCTGTAAGGAAAGCAACAATTGATCAACGCCCAATTTTATCATACAGGTGGCATCATGAAATCATTGAAAAAAACATCTGAAAAGACCGGTTTCTCGCCAGGAACACTGGTTCATATCGGAGAAAAAAGAATTGAAAAAACAAGAATCAGAATCATGGACTATAACCCTGATCAGATCCGGGAAAAAGAGATAAAACATATTGAAGAGTGCTTTCCCTTCAAGGATGAGCCCAGCATCACCTGGATCAATATTGACGGCCTTCATGAAACAGATCTGATTGAAAAAATCGGCGGGCATTTTGATGTTCACCCATTAATTCTTGAGGATATCGTTCACGCCGGAACCCGTCCGAAAATTGAGGAATTTGATAGTTTTACCTTTATTGTTTTCAAGATGCTTTATTATGATGAAAATGCGGAAGATATACTGGACGAGCAGATAAGTATTCTTCTGGGGACCAATTTTGTCATTTCTTTCCAGGAAAGAGAGGGCACGGTTTTCAACCCGTTAAGAGACAGGATAAGAAACCCAAAAAGCCGAATTCGAAGAAAAGGGGCGGACTATCTGACCTATGCCTTGATTGACACGGTGGTTGACAATTATTTCATTATCCTTGAAATGTTAGAGGATAAAATTGAAGCCCTGGATGAAGATCTTTTTACGTCCATGTCCAAAGAAACCTTTCATTCCATCAACAACATGAAAAGAAAGCTGATCGCATTGAGAAAAGCCGTCTCGCCGCTTAGAGAGCTTGTCAACGCGGTTCAAAAAAAAGAGTTCAGCCTGATTGAGGAAAGCAATTTAATTTATTTTAAGGATATCTACGATCATGTGGTCCAGATAATGGAGACCGTTGACATATACCGGGAACTGGTTTCAGGGCTTCATGACATATTTTTGACCAATGTGAACAACAAAATGAATGAAATCATGAAGACCCTTACCATTACAGCAACGATCTTTATTCCACTGACATTTATTGCCGGCATCTACGGCATGAATTTCAAGTATATGCCGGAACTGGAATGGGAGTGGGGGTATGTTGCCGTCTGGGCGGTTATCATCGGGGTGGTTGGAACCATGTTTTATTATTTTAAAAAGAAAGACTGGCTCTGATTTGGGTTTGAATAAGCGCAATAGTTGCTTTCAAATATATTTCAGATTTTTAATAATCTAACGCTTCAGGCCGAACCGTTTCTCAAGAAGTTGGTAGAGAATATTGATATCATTGGTTTGGCCTGCAACAAAAAGATTCCCGATCATTAGCTGAGGCATTTTGAGGGTTCCGTGTTTGTTGTAATTGGCTTCATGGATGGCCCCGGCCAATTGCAAGGTTTCATTTACCCATGTGTCTGCCAGCGCTTTATCAAGTTTTTTTTCTCCAATCAGGCTTTTTGCATATGAACGCGCCATGTCTATCGGCGGCGGCTCTTTTGTCTTGAATATCCAGTTGTCAAATTTTTGATAAGATTTCCTGTTGACCAACCAGACGGCCAACCCTATTCGGGCATATTGGCAAGCATTTTCATGGTCGGATAGGGTTTTTATATTGGCCCGCTGCATCCATTGATTGCACGTTGCATCTAAGGGCACCGGAAGTAAAAGAATTGCCAATTTTGTTTTGAATGTAGCCTGAACCTTCAATAATTGGTCGTGCATAAAGCGGCAGGATTTGCAGGTATAATCGAAGAGGATTACGATTACTTGATCAGCCGAAGGCAATCCTATGATCGGTAATTCATTCAGATCCAATGCAAATTTTTCGTTATGTAAGGTAATAATCCATTTTTTATCAGTATAAAAACTTTGGGCTTTGTTGCTGGAAAGTTCGATTGTTTTATGAGTGTCCGGCTGATAAAGAAGTTGTCCCAGAATCAGGGCAAAGGTTCCTGCCAACCCCCATAAGCCTAAGGTAAACAATGATTTTGTTGTGGTTTTCACCATTGGGTTG
The DNA here is from genome assembly GCA_018821715.1 of Pseudomonadota bacterium. Classification (GTDB taxonomy): domain Bacteria; phylum Desulfobacterota; class Desulfobacteria; order Desulfobacterales; family Desulfobacteraceae; genus Desulfobacula. Next base: position 9,931 of record JAHJLN010000386.1, read on the forward strand.
AATGGTTTTTTCAAGGCAGCCGTCGCGGCGGAGTGCTGTATGCGACGGAATTGCAAAAGAACCATCAATGCCCCAAGCAATCCTAAGAGGTGGCTTGCCATACAAAAATAACAAATGCTTTCAATCAGGACCAATTGCACAAACAAAAACCATATACCTGCCCCTGCCACTATAAAGGATAAGGAGATGATATAATTCCAGGGCTGCCGGACGGTCTTGATCACTTTGGGAAAGGATAATTTTATTATCCCAATAATAAGCCCCACATAAACCGGTATGGCCAACAAGCTGACGGGGATGCCCATCAATGACGACCAGCGACTGCTCAGTACCTGATTGCATCCTGAAGTTGGACCACAACCGGCAACCATATCCCCGGTTAAAGAAAACCATGATAAATAACCGGCAATCAGCGTAGTAAGGGCAAACAAAATCAGGGGAAAAACAAGGAGTGGAATGACCTGATCCGGCATTTTTGGCGGCTCATTTGGTTTAGTTGCTTTTTTTGACATAGGCTTAGTTCTGGCTGATTCAAAGGAGGAATTATGTTATATGAGTGAGATTTACCCGGTTCGATTTATAAAAAGAAGGCAGGGAATTTATGAATTGCCCTGCCTTCTTTTTTGAATGTTACAGCACACTCGATCAACTATATATGTCTAACTTTTTTTTCTTGTCAAACCAGCCAAAGAGAGTAAGCCGCAGCCAAAGAGGAACATGGTGGCAGGTTCAGGAATCTGACCAGAGACTGAACCCTCTTCTACAGTTGCCCACCGAATCGTTCCACCGGCGACCAGGTACTCACCAAAGCCGTCACCATAGAAAGTAACCGTGGAGAAAGTACTGGTATCGTCTATTGCACCGATAAAATTTTCATATCCCAGACCTGCAACATAACCGGGATTATCATTTGAAGAATAAGCATTTGCCACCAGGTTGTTTGATCCGCCGTCAAACGAGATATAGAGACCAGAGGGAAGATAGCAACAGGTGGCCCAGTCACCGATTTCTAAACCAAAGGCATTAACAGGCGTGTCAAAGGTAAATGTCAGACCTGATAAATTGGCAGGTGACGCAGGGTTAATTACAATGGATTGACCGACAAGATAGCTGTTATCAATACCTCGAGAAATTCCGTTTGTGGCTGTTATAGTATAGTCACCCCTATCCCAGCTAGTGCCGGAAGAAAGGCCGGAAAGCGTATCTGTATTAACTGTTCCGCCAACTGAAGTGATTAGGGTATCAAATGCACTTGTACCGGCCGGAATAGTATTGTTGTAGATTACGGGTGTGGCAAAACTGGTTGAGACCGCAACCAGCAACAATAAACAGATTTGTAAAAAAATTGTTCTCATTTTTTTCATAAATACCTCCATAAAATTATTTTAAAATTTAAAAAAATCACAGCTTTAATATAGTAATTTTTTATATAAACGACATCAAATCATTTAAAGAAGATTAAAGCAAAGATGGTGCCAAGTGAATTTTTATGAGGAGCGTCTGCCTTTTTGGGTTTAGTTTGATTTGAAATTTTTAAGGTTTGATATGTCATTCGGCATTCGGTATTCTATGGAACGTTAAAAGCTTTAAGGTATTCAAAATACTATCAGTTTGAATTTGTATAATGCTCTATATCAGCGGAAAAAAATCTATATCCAGGTTTTGACAAAGATAAAACCCCTCTTTTTTTTGCAGCTGCTGGAAAGCTTCGCTCCCAAAGGAATACAGACTTTATTGCCGGAATAATTGATTGGGCTGCAGTGGTGAAAAAATAAGAGCTGAGAGCTGAAATATTTTTTTTGACCAGATTGCGCGGAATCCCCCACCACGTTTTGGATGATACTTTTTTTCCATAGAAGGATAAAAAAAGTAATAA
>JAHJLN010000387.1 GCA_018821715.1 Pseudomonadota bacterium
TGATCATGCTAATTAACCGACTTATATCAATAAGAATTAAAATTTTTTTTTATTTTTTTTCACAAGGAAAGAATACTGTAAAAACTGAATATCCGGAAGTTAGACAATCTTCACGGGTCTTGCAATATTTACATTTTTCAATGTCACCCGGGCAGACGGCGTCTTTATTATCAAAAAGGAAACGGCACCGTTGCGACACCATTTTAAGGGTAAAGCCAAGTCGATCTGAAAAGATTTTCATCCTTAATAAATCCGCACCTTTTCCACCTGCATTAAATGCAAAAGGTTTTTTAGTTGAATATAATAAGGTTTCCTGGGTGGTGAAAAATCCTTCAAAAATTCTTTTCTGGGCATCGGCTTCAATTCCTACACCAAAGTCATGAATACTCACAAGAATTCCAGCCTCTTTTTTTTGGATAAGAATATCAATTTTACTGTTGTCAGGAGTATTTTCAACGGCATTTTTAATAAGGCCGCCGATCATTTTATTCAGTATTTCTTCAGGCAGTAAAAGACACGGCAGTTCTTCTTCAATGCTGATTTGAATATGGATGTGTCTGAATGCAAACTCAGATTCAAGGGACGCGTAAAGCCCATAAAAATAGTCAGAAAAGTCAATCAATCGGTAGTGAATCGACCTGGGACCGAATTTTTCATCAATCAATTGATGAACCGCATGTTCAAGATCATCTGCAGTAAGGTTTTGATGGATAAGGGTTTCAAGCTCGTCCTGGCAGGCTTCAAACATTTTTAATAGCAGCTTTTGGGCAGAGTAGGTTTTGCCTTCCATGATATCTGCCACTTCATCCTGAATATCAACAATTCTATCCAGGTTTCTTTCAATTCTGTTCAGTGTGGCATCTACATTTATGCCGGCTGAGGATTCCAGCTTTTTCTTCAGGATCTGCAAAGAACCGGTAAGAATGGCCACCGGCGTTTTCAGTTCATGGGAAAGATGGTTGATGGCTTTTCCTTTGGCCCGGTTCATGGACGCGACATCTCGGTAGGCCTCTCTGACAGCTTCTGAAAACCGTGCATTTTCAATGGAGATGGCACAGGTGCCGGCAATCATTGTCATCAGTTCCATGTCATTGTAATCAAACAGGTTTTGTTTTTTGTTGATGGCACAAAGAACCCCGATAATTCTATCATCACTTTTTATGGGAACTTCCAACAGACTTTTTGTTTGATATCCCAGCCGTTCATCCCTTTCAGGGTAATCTTTGATTAATTTTTCAGCATCATTTACCAGGGCATATTCGCCGGTCTTTATGATTTCTCCTGCCAGGACTGAATCAACCGGGAACCGGAATGTTTTTGCTCTTTTTTCCGTATCTGAATTATCATAGGCTCCTCCGGTGAAAAACAATTCTTCTTTGATCTCATCATATAAGAGGACCAGTGCGCCTTCAGTGTTTAAAATGGCTTTTACCTCTTTTGAAATATAGGTCATCAGATCTTCAAGTTCAGGATATTCAGGCAGGACGGCACTGATTCTCATAATGGTTTTATTGTTTGCTTCCAGCCGTTTTTCTTCGGTAATGTCTCTTAAAATAACAAAGTTTTCAGTTGAACCGGTTTTAAACCTTGCATGAGACGCTGCCCAGATTACCACATCAAGAACTTTGCCGGCCCGTGTCAAGCGCTGGGTTTCATAACGGGTAAGAGATTTGTTTTTTCTGAATCGGGTCAGCATGTCATTGGTTTCAGTTTCAAGGGCTTGGGGTACAAATGGAACCGGTTTGCCCCTGAGTTCTTTAAGAGACCAGCCAAAGGTTACTGAAAATGAAGGATTCACATAGGTCACCAATCCATTGTCATCATAAACAATAATGGGATACGGGACAAACTCCAGGATTTTTCGATAAATACGGTAGAGTTCCCGGGTTTTTCTTTCGGCAATTTTTTCTTCGGTCACATCCTGAAGGGTTTCAACAGCACCGGCAATGTTTCCATCAGAGTCTGAAAAAGTAGAGGCTGTAAAAAAAAGCCATTTGCCTTCCTTGCCCAGATCCTGGAACAGATCAGTGGCGGCAAATCTTTCTTTGTTCTTGGCGGACCGCTTGTATTTCAACCCGTAATGCTCGACAATTTCAGCATCTGAAGATCTTTCAATAATCAGATCTGCCATGACCGGACGACGGGTTGAATAAAATGCTTTCCACTGGTTTTTTGTGCCGACCATATCTTTGGAAGACAGCCCTGACAGCTCTTCAAGGGCCTGGTTAAAATGGGTAATCGTGTGATCTTTATCAATGGCAAATATGGGAATAGGTGCTTTATGGATTATCTTTTTAAGCAGCATATTCTGTTCTTCCAAGTTTTTTATCTTGTGTTCAAGTGCAGCAACAACATCTTTATTGTTCTTCATAAATAAAACCCCAAAAGACTTTACAAGATTAATCGATCCTCGTATAACAAATTATGATTTTAATGATCTTAAATGTTATTTGCCAACATCAAGCTGATTTGTAATAATTGGCTACAATATATAAAATCATTGGTTGAAATTGCAAGGATTTTAAAGGTTGGGGAAAAAAATGCCGGACACCACCATTAAGACAGAGATTCTTATCCATGATTTAAAGGTTCCCATCTCCGTAATAGATGCCGGGGCAAAATCACTATTAAACCGCCAGGATGCCTATGGTCCTTTGACGGACAAACAGATAAAAGTGTTAAATAGAATTATAAGGAACACGTTGACAACCCAGCGGCTTGTGAATGATGTGCTGGAGCTTGGAAGATCCAGGGAAGGGGTCATGATCACCTGTGATTTTTCCATTGCATCTCTTGTCACCTGTGTACTGATGGAAGTTTTTGATCTTTCAGATCCCGGAGTGGCAGATATTATTCGAAAAATTCAAACCTATGATGAACTTGAAAAGGCAGTTCTGGCCGGAGGCGTCAGATTGTCATTTGATTCCAGGATCTGGAAAAGCGTTGTTCATCTTGATGAGGCCAAGGTAAGGCAGATTTTGAGAAACATCGTTACCAATGCCTTTAAGCATCGATCTTCTTTTGTTCAGATTTCAGGCAGTATCGGTGAAAAACAGCTGACCTTGAAAGTAAAGGACGATGGCCGGGGCATCCCCCAGGCAGATCATCAAAAAATTTTTAAAACCTATTTCACAACGGGATCATCCCTTGAGAGCGCCATTAAAAGCCATGGTCTGGGGCTTGCCGGGGTAATGGTATTGTTGAAAGACATGGGCGGAGAACTGATTTTAAATTCCGAGGATGGGAAAGGTGCAGAATTTATTGTGAAAATTCCGTTATAGGGTTATTCCATTTTTTGAATATCATCCCTTGATGACATCTGTTTTGCATCAAATTCGTCCCAGAAGTTCCTGTCTTTTTTTCTCCAGCCTTCACCAAACAGTCTGTCAAATACCGGTTTGAGCAATGAAAACCATGTGACATTGTTTTTTTTCCCCTCTTTTCTTGCATTCAAGACATCAGCAACATACAGGGAAATATCCACAAGTTTTTCTTTGGGCACGTAGGCATCAGCACCCATTTCAATGGACTGTTTTAAATTATCCGGGGTAAGCGCGTGGGCGGTCAGCATCAAGGAAGGAATACCCATGGTATTGGTGACCTCTAAAAGGTCATACCCTTTGACCCCCATGATATCCAGGATGGCAACATCATAGGTGTTGTTTTTTAAAAACGTGACAGCCTCTTCAAATGTCGAGGCCATATCAACCGAACACATGTAAAGCAACTCTTCAAGGGTTTCCAGGATATCGGGTTCATCATCAACCACAAGAACTTTTTTGTTCTCAAGAATGCTTTGATTGTCCATTCAGCCTCCGGTTTTTAGTTTCAGGCAAGTTCAAACACCATGTTACTTATCCATCTTATTGAAAATTATTCAATAATTCAATAACATAATCAATATCTGCAGATGTATGACAGGCATTTATTTGAAATCTGATGGTTTCATCCCCTTTGGGCACTACAGGAAAGGTCAAGCCGACCACCAGCACGCCATGATCAAACAGGTATTTTACAAGCTGATGCGTTTTTTGGGTATCTCTGACCATTAACGGGACAACCGGGTGAGGGCCTGGGATTGATTCTTTTCCAAGTCTTTCAAGTCCCTGTCGAAACTGAGCTGTTCGCTGTTTTAAGTTTTTGAGCAATTCAAGGCCCTCGGCACTGTCGCAAATATCAATGGCTTTGACAGCAGCAGCACAGTCTGCAACACTTAACGGGTTGGTATAAATATAGGTGTCTGCCTTTTGCCGCACAGACTCAATAATGGTCTTGCTTGCAGCAATAAATCCGCCATTCACGCCAAAGGCTTTTCCAAAGGTTCCGATAATGATATCCGGAGCTGCATGGCAAAAATCAGAGGTTCCCCTGCCGGTATCCCCATAGGCACCAATGCCGTGTGAATCATCAACAACCGTGATTACGCCATCTTTGAATTTTGAATCATATGCCTTGCAGATGGTCTTGATTTCATTTATGGGTGCACAATCTCCGCGCATGCTGAAGATTCCGTCAAATATGACCACGACGCGTTCCATGTCAGGGCTAACTTCATCAAGGCGGCGCTTTAAGTCTGCCATGTCGTTGTGTTTGAAAATGCCTTTGTTGGCACTGGGAATATTGCTGATTCGCATGGCCCTGATAATGCTGTTGTGATTGAGTTGATCTCCGATCCAGTGCGTCTTTTTATTGGAAATGGAAAGGGCCAGTCCGCAGTTTGACGTATAGGCAGAGTTGAAAATTTTTGCCGCTGGTTTTGCCACAAATTTAGCCACTCTTTTTTCAAGCAGCACATGATGGATAAAGGTTCCATCTATGAAGCGGACAGCACCCGGACCCACACCGAAGTTGCGGGTTGCTTTGTCTGCAGCTGCCGTAAGCTCGCCATGATTGGAAAGAGATAAGTATGAATTGGAGTTCAGCCGGATAAACTCAGTATCGTTTCCAACCAGTTTATATCGAGGTCCCAATTCTCCCTTAGGCGGAATGTAGTGTTCAATAATTCTTTCAGGTGATTTGGCCCTTCCTTCCCGGGCTAACGCTTCTAATTCCTGTGTTAGGGATATATCAAGTTTGCTGGTGCTCATCTTTTTTGCTCCGTTAAAAAAAATTGGCAGTTGTTGGATCGTCTGTTAATCCCAGTCAAGGATTACTTTTCCCGAATTCCCGGATTTCATTACTTCAAATCCTTTTTCAAACTGGGTGTAATGAAATTTGTGGGTGATCAAGGGGGTGATATCAAGTCCGGTTTGGATCATGCTGCTCATCTTATACCAGGTTTCATACATTTCCCGGCCGTAAATGCCCTTGATCGTCAACATGTTGAACACAACCGTGTTCCAGTCGATTTCCGTATTATCGGGCATGATCCCCAGAAGGGCAATTTTTCCGCCATGGCACATGTTATCAAGGATGGACCGCAAGGCTGCAGGATTGCCTGACATTTCCATGGCCACATCAAACCCTTCTTTCATGCCAAGGTCTTTTTGAGCCTGTTCTATGCTTTGTTTGGTCACATCAACGGTTACCGTGGCCCCGGCTTTTTTGGCAAGCTCAAGCCGAAAGGGATTGATATCGGTTACCACCACAAATCTTGCTCCTGCATGTTTTGCAATGGCTGCGGCCATGCATCCAATGGGGCCGGCACCTGTGATCAGGACATCTTCACCTAGAACATCAAAAGAAAGCGCTGTATGCGTCGCATTACCAAGGGGATCAAAACAGGCCAGCACATCCAGGGGGATGCTTTTATTACAATACCAGACATTGGTTACGGGAATGGCAAGGTATTGGGCAAAGGCGCCGGGTCTGTTGACCCCCACCCCTTTTGTATCCCTGCATAAATGGCGCCGACCGGCAAGGCAGTTTCTGCAATGACCGCAAACCAGGTGGCCTTCACCCGACGCCAGATCGCCCGGCTTGAAATCAACCACATGGGAACCGATTTTTTCAATGGTGCCGACAAATTCATGGCCAACGTGCATGGGGTAAGGAATGGTTTTCTGCGACCATTTGTCCCAGTTATAAATATGGACATCTGTTCCGCAGATAGCCGTTTTATTGATTTTTATCAGAACTTCATTGTGACGGATGTCTGGAACAGGAACCTCCTGAAGCCATAACCCTGGTTCAGGTTTTTCTTTTACAAGTGCTTTCATTGTTTTCATGACATATGAATCCGATTAATTTGTAAAAATATTAATATTTCAAGATAGAAGTGGGTATACCACAAATAATGATCAAATGCCATCCTGATAACTAGTTTCCCGTCAAAAATATGGTGGTTATTTTTTCCAGGTGCTAAAAGGGTCTTGACCCTGAACTGTGAATCCGTAATGCGCTGTAAAAATATAGGCTGCTGCGGGCAAATCTGCAAGTTTTTTCAGGGAGATTTTTTGCGTTTGGGTGTCCATATTAAAAAGGTCATTGAATTCAGTTGTTTTTCCATTTTTCAACCCCATTGAATCACCGGTGAACAAAAAGGTATCATTGATAAGAAAGCACATTGAACCGGGTGTATGACCCGGGGTTGATATCGCCTTGACCCTTAACCCTGAAAGATTGAGAAGTTGATTGTCTTCAAGCAATTCATACTTACCCTTAAATTTATTTTTTAAAAATAAAAATCGGTGAGTTTGCCCGTTAATCATCTGTTCTTCAGCTTTAGAAAGATAAATAACAGCATTGTAAAAAAGCTCGAGAGCACCTGTATGATCAGCATCTGAATGGGTTAAAAATACCGATGTAACGGTTTTCGGGTCTATGCCCAGCACCTGAAGCTCGTGCTGAATGTGATCAGCCGTGTTGCCGGCATCAACGGCAATATAGCTGCTGCCGTTTTCAATGAGAAACAGGTTGACAAACTTGTCCTGCACGGCAACCACACCGTCAATGACCTTTTGTGTTTTAAGCGGGGACATTTTGCTGGTTTCAAAGTGAATTTTCGCGATAAATATACCGCACAAAAGAACCAACAGACCGATGACAGCACCAATTGTTGCCAATATTTTCTTTACAGGTTTTTTCATGCATCTCCTGCGATCCCGGTTTCAATAATTGCCAGCAGGCGTTCTTTTTCTTCCGGCAGCTTATACCCCTCATAGCCCTGGTTTAAGAGGAGCCTGCCGTTGGGGGCACGCCAATAATTTCCAGCATGATCAAAACAGATTCTGGATGTTACATCCAGAGCTGTTATCATCTGTTTGATTTCCAAAAGTTGTTCTTTGGGCGTCATTCGCTCCAGTTCATTTTTTGATGCGTTTTCATACAAGGAGGTTCCGGGTCTGGGCGTAAAAGGCCGTGACCTGATGTAATCCGGATTGATCTGATTGAGCACCCGGGCGGTATTCACAGCATGATCACGGGACATGGAGTTGCCGCCAAGGCCGGGCATCCAGTATTCTGAAACCTGAAATCCTGCTTTCATGGCCTTTTGGCCGGCTTTTATGTGATCTTCGGCAGTGGCCCCTTTTTTTATTTTTTTAAGCAGGGCGGCATCCCCTGTTTCAAGACCGATGTGAAGCCGGTCCAGGCCGGCCCTTTGAATTTTTTCAAGATCAAAGACAGGCTTTCTTGCGATTGTTCTGGATCGGCTATAGGAAGTGATCCTTTCAATTGTTGAGAAAACGGTTTTTAAATGGTTTAAAACCTGAACCAGATGGTCGGTTTTCATGATCAGGCTGTCAGCATCCTGTAAAAAAACGGTTTTTCCTCCTGCTGCCAGCCAGTTAAAGAGCATGGAAATACCCGGGTGAAAATACAGCTCAGGTGTTTTTTGTAAAAATTCACCAATTGACGGTGCCGTGATCTTACCATTTTCACCCATGTTAACGGATATCTTTTTTACCTGCAAATAGATGTCATTCATGACATTGATATCCTGTATGATATCCATGGGACTGCGCAGTTCAAATTTTTGGGATTTGTACATTGCACAGAAGGTGCAGTGATTCCAGGGACAGTTTCTGGTAAGCCTTACCAGAAGGGATGCGCTGCCGCCTTCGCTTGGCGGCCGGTACATACCGGTCTCAAACTCATATTTTTTTTTCATAAGAAAATTCATGATTTTAAGCAGAATACAACACTCTTGGGATAAAACCAAAGCATTTTTAAAGCAACATTGCTATCCATTTGATCCGACTGCATCAGCCATAATAAGCGACAACTGATGATACAGCATAAATAAGCGGTCTTTTATTTAATCTCTTCATACACAGACAGGACAAATAATGTTGCAAAGGGTTGGAGAAGCAAAAACCCAAGAATTGATGATCCACCAATGGTCGAAAGGGCGGCAAAAATAATAAAGACAATAATATGGTCTTTAAGGTGAGTGGTTGTAACCAGTGAGATGCTTTTTTTTATGGCATCCAATAGTCCGAAGTTCTTGTCCACCATTACCGGGATCATATAAAGACAAGTGTACCCAATAATAAAGGAGAATAAAAGTCCGGGAAGGACAAACAGGGTAATCCCGATGGCCGTGATAACAAGGACGATCAGGCCGAATAAAAACAATGGGACAAAAAGCTTAAGTTGTGAAAAAACGTCCTGGACTTTTGGTTCCCGGTTGTTTTTTAATAATAAAAATAAAGAATGGGTATACCCTGCAAAGGCAACAGGGGCAAGAATACCGATTGAAACAATGCTGACCGCAGCAACCACAAGTGTCAGCAGAATCAGTGATGGAATATTGCTGATACAATGCTTCCAGGCTGTTTCAATATGATATTTTATATCCATTCTTTTTTTCCTTTGTCTTAAGCAAATAAATAATTTAGTATAGTAGCCGAAAAAAAAGGAATCCGTCAATAAAAGAGATAAAATTCTCTTGACAAAGCATAACCTTATCGCTCATATAGTTTAAGCAAACAAGGTTAATTTTAATGAAACTTATGGAGGACGTAATGGAGATTAAAATCACCCAGGCAAAGACGAACAGAACACGGCCGCAAGATTCTGAGTTGGGATTTGGCAAGGTGTTTACAGATCATATGTTTGTCATGGATTATTCTGAAGATAACGGGTGGCATAACCCTCGAATAGAACCCTATGCTGATTTTTCAGTTGCCCCTTCTGCCATGGTGTTTCATTATGGCCAGGCCATTTTTGAGGGGTTAAAAGCCTATAAGACGTCAGACAATAAAATCCATCTTTACAGAGCCAGAGATAATTTTGAGAGGATGAACCGGTCTGCAAAAGGAATGTGCATTCCGCAGATTGATGTTGATTTTGTTATGGATGCATTAAAACAATTGATCAAGATAGAGGAAAAATGGATACCCCAAACTCTTGGCACAGCGCTTTATATAAGACCGACAATTATTGCAACAGATCCGTTCCTGGGCGTAAGGGCATCTTTTACCTACAAGTTTTTCATTATTCTTTCTTCTGTGGGCGCATACTATGCAGAAGGGTTGAATCCGGTTAAGATCTGGGTTTCAAAGGATCATGTCCGGGCTGTCAGAGGTGGTGTGGGTGAATTTAAGACTGCCGGGAACTATGCAGCAAGCCTGATTGCATCTGAAAAAGCAAAAAAAGAAGGGTATGCCCAGGTGCTCTGGCTGGATGCCATTGAAAGAAAGTATATCGAAGAAGTCGGAGCCATGAATATTTTCTTTTTGATTAATGATGAACTGGTGACACCCAACCTTACCGGGAGTATCCTTCCGGGGATTACACGGTATTCGGTCATCACCCTTGCAAAAAAATGGGGTATGGCCATGTCTGAAAGAAGAATCAGTATTGACGAAGTGTTTAAAGCCCATGAAGACGGAAAACTGGTCGAGGTGTTCGGCTCCGGAACTGCTGCGGTCATTTCTCCTGTCGGTGAAATACGGTATGGGGATAAGGTTATTTCTATTGGTGACGGTACGCCGGGTGAAACCGCAATGAAGTTTTATGATGCATTAACCGACATCCAATACGGGAAAGCCGAGGATACTGAAAACTGGATTGAAGTAGTCGATTAATCTTTTTTAACAATTGAAGGATTGATCGATTTTTTAGCGTCACATTATTGAACGAGCGCTCAATCAACATACGATTTGCTCATAAAATCAAAGAAGTGGAGATACTATGGCTAAAAAGAAAGGCATCACACCAATTGGCAAGAGAATAAGGCGAGCCAGACTGGATAAAAAAATCAGCCTGGATACTATGGCCAATGAAACAGGTTTGTCAAAAGAATTCATCAAGAGAATTGAGGACGGAGATAAGCGTCCATCGGTTGGAACGCTGTTACAAATTTCAAGAACCCTTCATATTGATTCAAGTTTTTTGCTTAAAGAGCAGGACGATACCATTGAAGAAAGATCCAAAGCATATACCAAAAGAACGGACAACTATGCCTATACCCCATTGACCCCCAATGCTGAAAATAAACATCTCAAAGCCTTTAGGATCGTGGTTGAATCCGAAAAAAGCCATGATGGTGTGGGATTTCAGCACGAAGGAGAGGAATTTGTCTATGTCTTAAAAGGCAAAGTGGAAGTCCAGGTCGGAGATCATGTCAATAGATTGAAAAAAGGAGATTCCCTCCACTTTAATTCCAGCATTAAACACGACTTGCGAAATGTCGGCAAAACAGATGCAGAACTTATTGTTGTGGTATATGCACCATAGCGTTTCAGGGAAATAAGGGGGTAAATCATGTTATTTAAGCTTACTGATGAACAATTGATGATTCAGAATATGGTCAGGGAATTTTCCCGAAAAGTCGTGGCGGCAACAGCATCAGAAAGGGATAAAACCAAGGAATTCCCTGCCGAAAATTTCAGACAGATGGGTGAACTCGGATTAATGGGAATGATGATCCCTGAAGAATATGGCGGCGAGTCTGCCGATACGATTTCCTATGTGCTGGCATTGTCTGAAATTGCCTATTCCTGTGCATCAACGTCTGTTGTCATGTCGGTTCAAAATTCAATTGTATGTGAAACACTCAATAAATTCGGAACCAAAGAACAAAAACAAGAGTTCCTGGTTCCCCTGGCTTCCGGTGACATCATTGGTGCCTTCGGCCTGACAGAACCGGATGCCGGCTCTGACCCGGTCAGCCAGCAGACAACGGCTGTCAGGGATGGCGATCATTATATCATAAACGGCACCAAGCGGTTCATTACATCCGGCAAACATTCAAAAGTGGTGCTGGTAACCGCGAAAACAGATGAAACCAAAGGGCACAGGGGAATCAGTTGTTTTGTTATTCCAAAGGGAACACCGGGATTGATTGTTGGTCGCCTGGAAGACAAAATGGGGCTCAGAGCTTCGGACACAACCGATATCATATTGGAAAACTGCAGGGTTCCTGTATCCCATCTCGTGGGCAAAGAGGGGGATGGCTTTAAAATTGCCATGTCAGGTCTGGACAGCGGGAGAATCGGTATTGCAGCCCAGTCCTACGGCGTTGCAATGGCTGCCTTTGACGCTGCTGTAAAATACGCAAAAAAAAGAAAACAATTTGGAATATCCATTTCAAAACACCAGGCCATACGGTTCCAGATTGCAGATATGGCCACCCAGATTGAAGCAGCCAAACAATTGATTTTTTCTGCGGCATCCATGAAAGACAGAAAAGAATCCTATACCAAAGAAGCGTCCATTGCAAAACTTTTTGCATCTGAAATGGTAAATGATATCACGGCAAGGGCAATTCAGATTCATGGTGGATACGGGTTTACCAAAGATTATGATGTTGAAAGATTTTACCGGGATGCAAGGGTGTTTACCATTTATGAAGGCACCAGCGAGATTCAGAGAATTGTCATTTCAAATCAGGTGCTCAAAGATAAGAGAAAGCCTTGATACCTATTTTAAAATAAAAAGAGCAGCCACTTTGGGAGAACCCGAAAATGGCTGCTCTTTCAGTCTGGATAAACGTTTTGGATCTAATAGCCGTCCTTAAAAATTTTGGCGGCTGATGTTACATCTTCAGGGCAGAAGACAAACAGGCATTTGCCGCCGGAATCAGATACTGACCCGTATACGTAATTGATATTGATCTGTTCCTCACCAAATTTTTTTGTAATTTTGGTAAATTCACCGGGTTTATTTGTGATATCAATGGTAACAACTTCCTTTGAATCAAACAGGTAATCTTTTTCTTTTAATAGATCAATGGCAGTTTCCGGTTGATCAACAACGAGCCTGATCAGGGCAAAATCAGCAGAATCTCTTCTCATGGAACTATAGCTTGCTGAAGATGCAAGCCGTTTCAAGGATTTGCCCCTGGCTTCAAAAAGATTCTGGACATAGGCAGATGCATCCTGAATCGTAATGGCGTCAATATTAATATTGGCTCCGGCTAAAAGGTCAGTTAATTTACCAAGTTCACCAGGTATGTTTTTAAGGAAAAGAGATATTTCTGTTCTGATCATGCTGCCCCCTTTTTGTCCATTTGGTTAATCTTAACTGTTATTTGCGATATTCACGCCCTCGTCAAACGCATTCATATTCAGCGGAATAATTTTTGGTTTGGCTGCAAATTCTTCTTTAACACAGTTCTTTAACAGTTCCAAATCAACAATCTTTGTCTTTGCGGCAAAGGCACTTAGCGCAATGATGTTGGCGCACTTGACACTTCCTACTTTGATGGCGCTGTCATTGGCCGGAACTATCAGTTCTGTAATGTCCTCTCTTCCACTTCGGGTGGGAATCAGAGAGGAGTTGATTAAAATAACACCTTCAGGTTTTACATCATTGGCAAATTTTTCCAGGGATGGGCGGTTCATTGCCACAAGATGGGTTGGGTTCTTGATTATGGGTGAGCCGATCCGTTTATCCCCAATAACAACGGTACAATAAGCTGTCCCGCCTCTCATCTCAGGTCCGTATGAGGGGACCCAGGCTACAAAATAGCCTTGTTTCATTGCCGCATAGGCTAAAAGCTTTGCGCTGAGCAAAATTCCCTGGCCGCCAAATCCTGCAAATTTTATTTCTGTTTGCATTGGTTTCTCCAAAAACAACTATATTAAGTAAAATACGGTTCAAACCCTATTCAGGGACCTTGTAATCTCCCAGTTCATAGTATGGCAAAAGCGTATCTTGTGCCCATTTTAATGAATCCAGGGGTGTCAGACCCCAGTTGGTCGGGCAGGTGCTGATCACTTCCACAAAACTGAAACATTTTCCTTCTACCTGGTATTCAAATGCCTTTTTAATCGCTTTTTTTGTCCTGTTGATCTGCTTTGGGTTCAAAACCGCCTGTCTTGTTACATAACCCGGGGTTACAAGTTCTTTTAAAAGGTTGGCCATTCTTATGGGCATCCCTGTCTGGTCTGTATCACGGCCGGTTGGGGCTGTGGTAGCCCGCTGGCCCGGCATGGTTGTCGGTGCCATCTGGCCGCCGGTCATGCCATAAATGGCATTGTTAATGAAAATGGAGGTGAATTTTTCACCCCTGTTGGCTGCATGGATGATCTCTCCCATGCCGATACTGGCAAGATCGCCGTCTCCCTGGTAAGTGAAGACGATGAGGTCAGGTCTCACCCGTTTGATTCCTGTGGCCATGGCAGGTGCACGACCATGGGCTGCTTCCTGGAAGTCACAATTAAAATAATTATATGCCAGAACGGCACATCCTACCGGGGCAATCCCCACCGTTCGTTCCCTGATACCTAAATCATCAATCGCCTCTGCCACAAGCCGATGGACAATACCATGGGTACAGCCGGGGCAATAATGTGTCATATTATCACTCATTACTTCTGGCTTTGAAAATGTTTTTCCCATTTTATCTTTCTCCTAAATTTGGCGATTAGAGCAGTCCTTTAATAATCTCTATAATTCTTTCCGGTGTCGGGATATCTCCGCCGCATTCGCCATAAAAATCAACTTTTCTCTGACCTTTAACACAACGTTCCACATCTTCGACCATTTGTCCCATGCTCATTTCAATACTGATAACCGCTTTGCAGCTTTCTTTGGTGGCAGCAGTAAAAATCGCTTCTTCCGGGAAGGGGAACAGGGTCTTTGGCCTTAAGAGTCCGACCTCAATCCCTTCTTCTTTCATCATATCAATGGCGGTTTTGCACACGCGGCTCATGGTGCCGTAACTGGCAATGAGGACGCTGTAATCGGTATCTGTATTATATCCTTCATACAGCACCTCTTCTTTTTTCATCTGCTCATATTTGGCTTTAAGCGCCAGGTTGTTATTGTTTAGTTCTGTGGGATCAAGGAAAAGAGATCTGACAAGATTTCTTTTATCGCTTTTCCGTGTGCTCATGCCGTTGGTTGCCCATGCATCCTTATTAGACGGTTCTGTCTTAAGATCATCCGGAAACTCGACAGGTTCCATCATCTGTCCGATCAATCCGTCTCCCAGAATCATCACCGGTCCCCGATATTTTTCTGCAAGGGTAAAGGCTTTCATGGTCATTTCGACCGCTTCCTGGACGCCGTCCGGTGCAAAAACCAACAGTCTGTAATCGCCATGGCCGCCGCCCTTGGTTGCCTGGAAATAATCTCCCTGGGAGGGAAGAATGCCACCAAGCCCCGGGCCGCCGCGCATAATGTTGACAAATACCGCCGGAACCTGGGCTGCTGCAATATAGGAAATGGCTTCACTCATCAAACTGATGCCGGGACTGGAAGAGGTTGTCATGACCCTTTCTCCTGCACCGGCAGCACCAAAAATCATGTAACCGACAGCTACTTCGCTTTCACCCTGTAAAAACACACCGTCAACTTCAGGCATTCTTTTTGCCAGGTATTCGGCAACTTCCGACTGGGGCGTGATGGGATATGCAAAATAATTTTTACATCCCGCCCGGATTGCGGCTTCACCGATTGCTTCATTTCCTTTCATTAATACTTTAGCCATTCTTTTTATCCTTATTCGTTAATCAGTGGTCATTTTTTCGGTTTCAACGATACTGATGGCAACATCAGGGCACATGATACAGCACATGGTGCAATGAATGCAATCATCGGGTCTGGCCTGATAGACTGGAAAATGCCCCTTTGCATTCACCTTGTCAGTGATTTCAAGAACATTTTTCGGGCAGACATTGACACAAAGCCCGCATCCCTTGCACCGTTCAGAATCAATAATATGTTGATACGCCATAAAAAAATACTCCTTTGCTACTAAATACGTTTCCAGGGTGGATTCAGTTTCCTGTTTATTTCCAATACAGGGCAGGTAAAACGATCCATCTCAAGTCGTGGAATTAAATGTGAACATGCCGTGATAAACTCAATTTTCAATCCGGTTGCCTTAGATATGTCCCTTAAAAAATCATATCCTTTGTAAATATGTTCAGGTGTTGTCTCATCAATAAGGTTTGCATTACTGACAAGTCCTGTTATTTTTATTTTTGAACAGCTTTCTATTTCTTCTTTTATTTTGATGCAGCCTTGGACAGTTTCAGTAAAAGGTCTGAACGGATTAATGACCTGGAGCATGTGGACCGTTTTTTTAGACAGATGGTCTTCCAGTGCTGCCAGCACCGTTACCCCGACATCATCTCCACCGGCATCAAGAATGGTCAGTTCGGACGGTTGTCTGATCATTCCGGCAACAGCCGGGGCAAGAATAGGAAGATCAGCATGCATGTACTGCTTGTCCGGTAACACCACCTTTATTCCCAGGTTTTCGAGATAAACTCTTGCCTCACGGGTTCTGAAATAAGGATTGACCAGATCAAGATCTGCAATCTTTACGTCAATGCCGTCCTTTTTTCTTGCTGCAGCAAGGTTTACAGCAGTTTCGGTTTTGCCACTCCCATAATTCCCGCAAATGATGACAATCCCTTTAATATCGATATTCAACCAACAATCCTTAATTTTCTTTAAAAGTTTACTTTAAGTTAACCTTGTTTGCTTAAACTATAAAAGCGCTAATTTTATGCTTTGTCAAGATAAATTTATCATTTATAATATCATCCAACCCATCATTTAAATCAGATTATGAGTTGTTTTGCAAACGATTTTTCCCTTGAAAAATGCTTGTCTTCCGGTTAGCGACCTCGGCCTTCCGGGTAAAAAACTAATCCAAACACCAGAATACAGTATCCGTCTATATCATTTAACTAAAGCCTGATCTATTTGATTGTACAGTCCCTTGTATATAAAAGTTTAGTGAGGCAGTTCCTGTTATTAATTTGTACAGCCATTGCAAAATGAAGGTCTTTTTGCTACTTTTATTTTTAATCATATTAATCAGTTTAATTTTATTATTTGAAAATTCTAGGAGATTATAATGCAAAAACATAAAAGATGTTTTCTGGTTCTGATGCTGCTGTTGGTTTTCAATATTAACGCTTTTTCAACTGAAAAGAAAGAACAGCTTCTTGAAAAAGAAGATCTTGAAAAGCAGATCAGTTATGCACTTGGATATGATATTTTTGATAAGCTAAAAGAAAATATGGAACTTGATCTCACGTTTTTTATGATGGGGGCTGAGGACAGCCATGAAAACCAGCCAAAGATGACAGAAGAAAAACTAAGGCAGATCCTTACGTCCTATCAGCGACTGGCACGGCAAAAACAAATAGAAAAAATTAAAGAAGAGTCCACGGCAAACAGGGCCAAAGGTGTCAAGTTTTTAGAAGAGAATAAGCAAGCCCAAGGTGTTGTAACCTTACCGTCCGGGCTTCAATATAAGGTCCTTGAACAAGGTGACGGTCCATTGCCAAAGGATACAGATACGGTAGAGTGCCATTATAAAGGCAGTCTTATTGACGGAACCATCTTTGATTCCTCCTACCAAAGGGGTAAGCCTGCAACCTTTCAGGTCAGCGGTGTAATTCAAGGCTGGATTGAGGCCCTTCAGATGATGAAGGTCGGCTCGAAGTGGATGTTGTATATCCCACCGGATTTGGCATATGGAGACAGGGGGGCCGGACCTGTTATCAAACCGGGATCAACCCTTGTTTTTGAAGTTCAAGTATTGGGCATTGTGGAGTAATTTATCATGCGGGTCCTCGGAATAAACGGCAGTCCGCGTCATAAGGGCAATTCTCACTTTCTTACGTCCTTATTCATGGAAGAGATGAAAGCCAAAGGATATGACACAAAGGTGCTGGACGCTGTCAAACTCAAAATCAATCCCTGCATCGGCTGCGGCAATTGCGAAACAAAAGGGGTGTGTATTTTTAAGGATGATTTCACCCAGGTTTTTTTGCCGGCAATCATAGAGGCGGATATTGTTGTGATCAGTTCTCCCATCTACTTTTATGCCTTTCCGGCAGCCCTAAAGGCTTTGATTGATCGGATACAGGTATTGTGGTCCCGGAAATACAGGCTGAAGATGGATGAATTTAAGGATCGCAACCGAAAAGGCGTGCTTCTGGCAGTCGGGGCCACCCGGGGGAAAGATCTGTTTGACGGATTAAAACTGACGGCCAAGTATTTTTTTGATGCAGCAGATATTCACTATGAAACAGAACTCTGCTACAGGGGAATTGATGAAAAGGGTGAGATGGAAAAGCATCCCACTGTCCATGAAGATATTAAACTTCTGGCGGACAGGTTTTAATCTTTTTTTTGTGCATCCACTCCATATTTTTTCTTGTTGGAATTCAGCCTTAACGCTGTTAGCAATCCCTTATCTTTAATGGTGTGAAAGACAAGAGAGCGCTTATTCATGCTGAAGAATTTTTTACCATACCTGGCAAGTTTGTCAGGGTCAATCTCAAACCCAAGCCCGGGTGCATAGGTCGGGTGAAGAATGCCTTTCTCGTGCAGAAAGGGTTTTTTTAAGATTCCGTCCCGTTTTTCTATGGTCCAGGAAGGCGGATTGATGGGATATTCCAAAGGCTTGGTGCCATTGAACCCGCTGGCTAAGAGAACCTGGAGATTCACGGCGAATCCGATCCCGTTTGTCCAGGTGTGGGGTGTGAACAAAAGGCCATGAGTTCTGCAATGGTCTGCCACTTCCAGTGCATGCTGAATCCCGCCGGTCATGATGGCATCCGGCTGGAAAATATCATAACACTTTTTTTCAATCATCATTTTAAGTTCACTCTTCCCATTGGTGTGGATTTCGCCACCGGTAACGGGGATTTTACTATAGCGTGTCAACGCAGTGAGATTATCATAATCATCCATGGGAAGCGGTTCTTCAAGCCAGGCAATCTTCATCTCAGCACAGGCATCGGCAAAATATTTGGCCCGTTCAAGATCCCATAGCGGGGCATCATTGATGATGGTCACCCGCCATCCCTGGTTGGCATCAACGCCAATGGACATTTTATCTCCCACAGCATCCACAACTGCCTTGACATGGCGGATGTCTTTTTGAACATCAAATTCATGCACCCTGATTTTGATGGTTTTAAAGCCTTCCTCATATCTTTTTTTGGCCTCAAAAATACGGGAGGCCTCATCTTTAATTTCACCTGTGGAAGCGTAAAGTTCGACAGGCTCCCGTCGGGCACCAAAAAGTTCATAAACCGGTTTGTTTGCTAGTTTTCCTTTGATATCCCAGAAGGCCGGTTCAATCCAGTTTGCCCGGATACCCAGGTAGCTGATTTCTCTGAGCCGTTGAAGCATTAAATCAATGTCTGTGGCATCATGACCCAGAAGATAGGGGGCAATCAAATGTCCCAGTCCTAATCGTTCCGTAGCAATGGCAGGACCTGCGGAAAATCCTTCAACCCCATCCTCGGTAATGATTCTGATAAGATCAAATCGGTTGTCGCAAGCCGGGTAACCAGGAATCCAGCTTGGATAAAAGGGTTTATCCAAGGGAATCCTGACGTGATACAATTCAATACAGGATATCTGGTTCACAACGTCTCCAAGCCTTGGTTGTTAAGAAAAGTTATCCTTATTATTCGATAAATATGTCCGGCGATAGAATGCTGCCATGGATACTCTTTAATTCCAAAAGCGCCTTTTTCTGTTCAGCCAGGATATCAAACAGCGGCTGGGGGATTCCGTCTTCTTTGGCATAGGCTTCCTGCTGAAGTTCAATTCGTTTGATAATATTATCCAGATATAGAGAAAATTGTTTTGTATACAGGTCTTTTGAATAGTCCTTGTTGATGATCTGTTTAAACAATGACTTTAAATCATCATATTTAGGAAGGTTTCCAATAGGGGTTGAGATAAATTCAATTTCTTTATGGGCGTATCGTTCCAGCCATGAAAGCCAAACCTTTACATCTTTTTTTTCGCCCAAAAGCTTAGGGGAGTCTCCACCCCTTGCCTTGTCTGTTAAAAAGTAATTCAGGCCGGCCATTACCGGTTTATAATCTGCTTTTATTTTGTTGCTCCCAAAGAATTTGAATTGTGCATCCATATAATCCCCCAGAGCACCCGGAATGAAGGGTGCATTTGCCCATGGTGCTCTTTTAATGCCGGTTGCACCGACTTCGGTTGCGGTTGCTGCCGAAACAATACAGGCTCCGATGACAACGCCTGCCTGGGGATTTTTTGCCACCCAGACCGGCGGCATGGTGTCGGCATCACGGCCGCTGTAGGTAAAGACCCTTGTCAGGGCACCTTTGGGGTTTTCCGCTTCCGGAGAGTAGGTGCTAAGGGAATTTGAACTTAAGGTGCAGCGGGAATTGGGATGGGATAAAGGGACAGGTTTTCCGTTCCCATCTATTTTTCCTTCATACCATTCTCCCTGGAAATTGAAGCCTTTGTCCGGATGGGGTTCATTGTTTCCCACCCAGTGGGGGATCTTGGTTTCATCTATCAGGACATTGGACCAGATTACTTCCTGGCCGGGCTGTCTTAAAACCTTCATCAAAAGCGGATCACCCTCAAGGTTGACATCTTCAACAATGCCGAAAATACCGCATTCAGGGTTAATGGATCTGATACTGCCGTCATCTGCAATCCACATCTGGGCCAGATCATCGCCGATAAATACATTGCCTGCCATGGCCGTAGTGGTTTTTCCGCACCCGCTGGGGGCAGCGCCGGCAAACCAGGTAACCCGGTTATTGGGACCATGGATTCCAGTGATAAACATATGTTCGGACAATTCATTTCCTAAATTTTCATACACCGCTTTATCCACGGCAAACCGATGATTTCCTTTTTTAAGCAACAGGGTATTGCCGGCATAGGTGCATTTCCAGCTATAGGTTGTTTTAAACTTGCGGTCCATGAAAACCCTTGCATCAACAAGGTCCTCTGCTCGGTTCAGGCCTTCGCTGTGGACATTGGTAAAAAAATGACCAAGGGATTTCACTTCCTTGTCAAAAGCAGGAAAGGCATTTCGATATAAAAGTTCAGCACTGTGGGACACATAGGCAGAGCTTGTGATTTCAAGGGCTGGATTTGACACCGGGGATCCGACAGGACCCCTCATATAAAATCCAATGATCATGGTCATATCTTTCATGATATCTGCCATATTGGACCTGACTTGTTCAAGAGCTGTCAATCTGTCCATTCTGTTGGCAAGGGAACTGATATGATCTTCCGGGTTTGCAATATAATAGGTTCTGTCTACAATCCTGCCTTGTTCCTGGGCCAGGTCAAAATGAATGGTGTGGCCTTCCATGGCAAGTGTGGCTTCTTCCTTTTTTTCCAGGGCCAGGTTTTTTATGAACATCTTATCTTCCAAAGATCCTGTATTCACGAAAACAGTCCGAGGATTGCAAAGAACAATTGAATTGGCGATTCTCTTTAAAACTTCAGGATGTTTGATCGTTAGAATCCGTTTTAACTGTTCCTCGTCCATGTATTGTTTGAATATGGCCTTGGCACTTTCTTTAGAAGTAACTTTCCCAAGTTCATTGATAATATCTATATCAGTATTTGTATTCAGCATTTTAATCATCATCTCCACTAAAATATTGTAATAAGCGTTTTTTCCCTTCTAACATTTAATTGATAAAAATCAAATATTATCTTATTTTTTTTAAAAAAAGTTAAATTGTATTTTTTTGATAACCAGTATAAAAACAGATGGATGAGAAAAGGATGATACACAGGTTGAAAAAAAGGAATTCTATGAATCAAAAAATATTTGCGGATTTACACAATCACACTACAGCATCTGACGGCGATTTCACACCCGAAGAAATGGTTAAACAGGCAAGATCCTTTGGAATAAAGGCAATTGGCATTACTGACCATGACACGTTGGCTGCATTGAAAACCGCAATCACCGCAGGGGAAAAATACGATATCCAGGTGATTCCGGGTGTGGAGGTTTCTATCCGGTTTAAACGGTCTTATTTTACAGGGACATTACATCTGTTGTGCTATTTTTCTGCACAAAGGCTTTGTGAGGATGAATTTGTCAAAGGATTTAACCAGGTCCTGGCCCAGGGAAGAGGAGAAAAACTGGTAAGAGCAAGGGTTGAGGAAATCAATAAATTTTTTGGGCCTGGGCAAAAGACCGAGTTATTGAAAAAAAATTTGAAAGTTGAAGAGATCACCGCATTAAGTGATACTGCCACAAGACGTCATTTTGCTATTGCATTAGAGCAATGCCATGGCATAGCCAACAGGGACACCATTAATTCAATGATAGGAAATGACAGCCCTGCCTACCTTGCTTCAGGAATTGAGCTTAAAGAAGCCATGGCGTTTATCCGAAAAAACAAGATCGTTTCAGTTCTGGCCCATCCGGCTGCCGGATCTTTTCCGGGGAAAGGGCATTATAAGGAAGTTTTGCCGCCCCTTGAAATTGTTGAAAAAATTTTACCCGAGTTTATTGAGGCAGGTATTAACGGATTGGAGGTCTATTATCCCGGTCACATTATAGAACACCAGGAGCTGATGAAATCCTGGGCAAAAAAAAATCACCTGCTCGTGACCGGCGGGTCGGATTGTCATGATGGACAAGAACGGCCTTTTGGTGTGAAAGGGATATCAGAATCAGACTATAATTTATTTAAGGCAGCCATAGCATGAGAAGAAAAGAAAAAGAAATTATAAACAGACAGGATATTGAAAAAATTTTATGGGGCGCGAGCATCTGTCGTCTGGCAATGGTGGATGGCAATACCCCTTATATGGTTCCCATGAATTTCGGGTACAAGGACGGAGTCCTTTATTTTCACAGCGCCCCGGAAGGGCGAAAGATTGATTTAATTAAAATAAATCCCAATGTCTGTTTTGAGGTGGATCAGCTCATCCGGTTTAAAAAGGCGAAACTGGCCTGTGACTGGGGTATTATCTATAAAAGCGTCATCGGATCAGGCAAGGCGCAACTGCTGGATACACCCCAAGAAAAGGAAGCCGCATTGGATATTATCATGTCACAGTATTCAGGCAGGAAATTTGAGTATCCGGCAAAAATGCTTGAAAAAACGATTGTGATAAAAGTAACCATTGACCGGATGACCGGAAAGCAATCCTAAAATGACAGACTTCTGGATTGAGAATAGTCCTTGATTTTCAAACTCAGCTTTATTACTAAAGATAAGAGTGATGATAATCAAAATCTGAAAATGGATGTGAAGCTGAGAATGAAACAAGTGTTTTTAAAGTTTCATGTTGTTTTGATCTGCCTTATCTGGCTTTGCCCTATTTCAAGCCCAGTATATGCCAAGGATACTAAAAGTAAGCCCCTTCATAAGGTAACCCTTCAGCTACGGTGGTTGCATCAGTTTCAATTTGCAGGATTTTATGCAGCTATCAAAAAAAAATTTTATGAGCAGGAAGGTCTTGAGGTTGAGATCAAACAAGGCGGCTTTAACCTTAAGACCGTGGATGAGGTGGTCACCGGCCGGGCTCAGTTTGGTGTGACAAATTCTGAAATACTGCTGTCACGGCTGAAAGATAAAAAGCCCGTGGTTGTTCTGGCAGCCATATTCCAGCACTCCCCTCTAGTTTTTATCGCCAGAAAAGAGACACATATTACCAATCCGCAGGAGTTTATTGGAAAACGGGTAAAGATTACCAAACAGATCCGGGATCTGGAGCTTCATGCCACCTTGTTCAATGAAGGCCTGAATTTTGATCAGTTCGAACTGATTGACGGACCCTGGAAAAAAGAACATATGTTTGATAAAACCATTGATGTTTTTTCTGCTTATATTACCAATGAGCCCTATTATTACACAGAAAAGAATATTGAATTTAATATCGTCCGGCCGTCTGCCTATGGTGTGGATTTCTATGGCGATTGCATCTTTACGGCCCAAGACCTTATAGCAAAACAGCCTTCCATGGTTGCTGCATTTAAAAGAGCAAGCCTTAAAGGATGGGAATATGCCATGTCCCATAAGGATGAAATTATTAACCTCATCCTTAAAGAGTACGTGCCTGACAAAACAAGATCCCATCTTGAGTATGAAGCAGACACAATGGATAAACTGATCCTGCCTGGCTTGATTGATATGGGTCACATCAACCCCGGTCGATGGAAGTCTATTGCAGATGTTTTTGTTCAACACGGCGTTATTCCACAGGGGTATTCCCTGGAAGGTTTTATTTTCAATCCTGATCCTGAAAAAGATTATTTCTGGGTGTGGGTGACCCTATCATCTCTTGTCGGGATCACGATTCTTTTTTCAATGATTTCCATTACATTGTATGTTTTTAATCATCGGCTGAACCAGGAGGTGAAGCAAAAAGAAAAATCCCAAAAAGCCCTGTCCCAGAGCGAGGCAAGGCTTAAAGCCATGTTTGAGAATATCCACAGCGGTGTTGTCATTTTAAGCCCTGTGGACAAGGGAAACGATTTTATTGTTAAAGGAGTTAACAAGGCGGCCCAGAAGATTGACACTGTTACCCTGGAAGAGGTAATGGGCAAACCGGTTTCCAAGGTTTTCCCTGATGTCTCAAAGTTTGAATTGTTTAAAGTATTCCAGCGGGTGTACGCCACCGGCAATCCGGAACATATGCCGACCAGCCGGTATAAGGATGGACAGATCATGGGCTGGCGGGAAAATTTTGTTTACAAACTGCCTTCAGGCGAAATTGCAGTAGTTTATAATGATGAAACCATCCGGAAAAAAGCAGAGATGCACAGAAAACACCTGGATACCATTAATCAGATTATTATTAATTCCAGGCATACAAAAAAGATGCTGAAAAATATTCTGGATGCCATGCTAGATATTTTTGAATCTGACAGAGCCTGGCTGGTATACCCGTGTGACCCTGAGGCTGAGTATTATACCGTCAGCGTGGAAAGTACAAGACCCCAGTGGCCGGGATTGGGGGTATCAGGTGAAAAGACTGTGGTGGACACTGAGATTAAAGAATCCATGAAAAGTGTTCTGGATGCCAATGGGCCGGTTGTGGATGACGTGACAACCGGGGTTGGCGTTTCTGAACAAATGGCCAGAAAATTCCATATCAAGTCAGCCATTCGAATGGCGGCTTACCCTAAAATTGACAAACCGTGGATGCTTGGCATGCACAGATGCGAGAAGTCTCATCCCTGGACAAGTGAAGAAAAACTGTTGTTCAACTCAATCGGCCGAAGGATATCGGACGGATTAAATGCCATCCTTTTGATCCAGGAGTTGAAAAGAACCAATAAAATTCTCATGGAAAGTGAGGACAGGTTTGCAAAAATTTTTAATTCAAGCCCTGTGGGAATAGTTATTGCCACACTTGACGAACTGAAAATAATAAACATCAATCAAAGTTTTTTAAGGATAGCAGGATGTGATGAACAACAGGCGATAGGGAAAAGCATATTGTCAGACGATTTTTTCGTTGTGCCTGAAAGCAGAAGTATTTTTGAAGATTTAAAACATAACGATTCAGTCGGTCCGGCAGATATTAAATTTTATCAGTTCAAAAAGGAGGTCAGGGATGGACGGCTGTCGTCGCAAAAAGTCATGATCAGCCAAAAACACTGCATCATTCTTACGATTGAAGATATTACCGCGTATAAAAAAGCGGAAAATGAGAAAATGACTGCCCAGAAACATGCGGCCCAACAAGAGAAATATGCTCTGATCGGACAGATCGCAGGAAAGATGGCCCATGATTTTAACAATATTTTAGGCAGCATCATGGGAAATACTGAACTCAGTCTTCTGGATTGTGAAGATGTTGCGACTATAAAAACACTTGAACTTATTCTTGAACAGACCAAAAGAGGCAGGAGTCTCACCAAAGATCTTGTTGCCTTTGCAAAGGATCAGGAACCCCGGCAGGATTTTTTTAATATTAATGAGAAAATTTTTCTTGTGCTCAACCTTTTGAAAAAAGATCTTGAGGGGATTGCCATAACAACCTCATTTGCCGAGCCCATACCCGAACTTCTGGCAGATCCTGGAATGATCGAAAATGCTCTGGTCAATATTATCCATAATGCCATCCATGCCATGAGCAAAAAAGAAATGCCTTTGTTAAATCTTCGGACCTATAGCAAGGATGAAAACATTTTGATTGAAATTGAGGATAATGGCTGCGGTATCCCAAAGGAGCATCAAAACAGTATTTATGCGCCGGCGTTTACATTGAAAAACAACAACGATGTTCTCGGCGCCTATGATAAATCCGTTAAAGGTACAGGATACGGATTATTCAATGTAAAAAAAATCATTCAAAAGCATAATGGTCGGATCAGGTTTGAGACAAAGGTTGACAAAGGAACACGGTTTTTAATCAGCCTTCCCATAATAAAAAAAGATTTAACGATAAAGGAAAAAGCAGAAGTTAAAAAATTAACCCTGTATAAAGCCAGAAAGATTTTAATTGTGGAAGATGAACAATCCATTGCCAATGTCCAGTGCTTTATGCTGACCCACGAGCCGTTTTTTCATAGGGTTGATGTGGCCCTTAACGGGCAGATGGCGCTGGATCTTATGGGGAAAAAATCATATGATCTGATCAGTCTTGATTATCGCCTTCCAGGCGGCCTTAGCGGGATGGATTTATACACCATAATCCGTGAAAAAAATAAAAGTGTTCCTATACTCTTTATTTCCGGGAACATGGAATTTTTAGAATCCCTTATCCCGTTAACAAAAAAAGATAAGCACTTGGATTATCTTTCTAAACCGTGTCAAAACAAAGCATATGCGGATTGCATCAATCGTCTTTTTGAGCTGTCTGAAATTTAGGTTTTCCCAGACTTTTTTGCAGCGCCCAATATTTCCTTGAATAATAAGCCGGTTTTTTATATAGTAGTGGTATAGTATTCCCAAATGCGTTCAAAATTACTTCATAAATAAAACAGTTGCAGTGACGATCAGTCTTTTGAAAGAAATGAAACCTAAGGAAACAGGGTATGAAAAGACGAATTTTGTTTGTTGATGATGAACTCAATATTTTAAAAGGGCTCCAAAGAAGTTTAAGGCCCTTGAGGCAGTATTGGGATATGGAATTTTCAGAGGGTGCTGTGAATGCGCTTGAATTGCTTGAAAAACAATCCTTTGATGTCATTGTTTCAGACATGCGGATGCCCCAAATGGATGGTGCCACTCTTCTGAAAATCGTACAGGAAAAATATCCTACCATGGTGAGGATTGTTCTTTCAGGATATTCTGACCAGGAAATGACCATGAAGTCCGTAAAATCAGCCCATCAATATCTTTCCAAACCCTGCGACAAAAAAGTGCTCATTACCGCCATTACCCGGGCCTGTTCTTTACAGGACCTGTTAAATAAAAAACCATTACAGCACCTGCTGGGGGGAATAGAGTCCATGCCGAGCATCCCTGCCCTGTATGCACAGATCATGGAGGAGCTTCGGTCGGCCGAGGCATCTACCGCAAGTGTGGGAAAGATAATTGCAAAAGATATGGGAATGACGGCCAAGGTCCTTCAACTGGTTAATTCATCCTTTTTTGGAATCCCCCGGCATATCTCCAATGTCACTGAGGCGGTGGTCATGCTGGGAATGGATGTGGTGAAAAGCCTTGTTCTGGGGATAGAAGTTTTTTCCATGTTCAGTAAAAAAGCATTGTCTATTATTTCAGTGGAGAAAATCCATGATCATTGTGTGAAAACCGGAGTGATTGCAAAGGATATTGCAACCCTTGAAAAAATGGATAAAAAAAAGGCAGACAATGCCATGATCGCTTCAATTCTCCATGATTTAGGGAAACTTTTAATGGCCCAATATTTTTATGATGATTATAAAAAGGTCATGGAAATGGTTCTCCAAAAAGGGGTGCCGGTTTTTAAAGCGGAAAGACAAATTTTCGGTGTGACCCATGCAGAGGTGGGCGCGTACCTTTTAGGGCTCTGGGGGTTGCCGGATAACATTATTGAAGGGATAGCCTTTCATCATAATCCCTCAAATTTTGTGCTCAAGGGATTCGGACTTTGCGGGCTGGTGCATGTTGCAGAGTTGATGGAACATCATGAACAGCGACAACCCGGAACCTGGGACACATTGAACGGCCTTGATACCGAGTACATGGATAAGCTTGAATTAACAGACAGAATCCCCTTGTGGCGGGAGTATATTCAAAAAAAATAACCCGTCATCTGCTGATCGGAATATGGATATAGGGGTTACGAGAAAAAAGGAAAGCATAGCATTAAGAATAACAAGATGAAACAAACCCAGGAAGAATGGCAAAAGATCATTGACTGCTGCGGTGATCCCATTGTTGTTTACGACAAAGACGGCCTTGCCACATATACCAATCCTGCATTTGAAAGAGTATTTGGGTGGCGGTCTGACGAGGTGTTGGGAAACAGGATTGATTTTGTTCCAAAACAGGCGATAGAACAGACCAAGGAAGCTGTAGAACAGGTTGTTGCCGGCAAGGCCGTATTGGGGTTGGAAACTGTCAGAAAAACAAAGGACAAAAAAAAGATTCATGTCAGATTGAGCGCAGATGCACTGAAGACGGATGACGGCCAATTTAACGGTATCGTGGTGACCTTGCAGGATATTACAGATCTTGTCCAATCCCGTTACCAGGCTTTTGCAGCAAGCAAGGCAAAAAGTGATTTCCTTTCCAATGTCAGCCATGAAATCAGAACGCCCATGAATGGGATTTTAGGGATGATTGATCTTTTGATCAATACCCGGTTAAATACTGAACAACAGGAATTTGCGGAGGTCCTGAAGAAAAGCGCAGCAGCGCTGATGGTTGTGGTTTCCGATATCCTTGATTTTTCAAGAATTGAGTCCGGTGAAATTGACTGTGATACCATAGATTTTGATTTGAGAACCACAATGGATGCAGTCAAAAAAGCCATATCCCCCAAAGTGGATAAAAAAGGATTGAGCTTTTTTATGTCTGTTGACAATCAGGTTCCGTCCCTGCTGAAGGGAGACCCGGAAAGACTGCGTCAGATATTACGTCATCTTTTGGAAAATGCAGTGAAATTTACCGATCAGGGCGAGATCAAGGTTTTGGTGGGCCTTGAACAGGAAAATTTGACCCGCGCCTTCTTAAACTTTGAGGTGGCAGATACGGGTATTGGTATTGAAAAGGATCAAGTTCATACCATTTTTCAATCCTTTTCCCAGGCAGACGGCACGGCAACGCGAAAATACGGCGGAACGGGAATCGGGTTGAGTATTTCAACCCGGCTCGTTTATTTGATGGGGGGAAAAATTGATGTTCAAAGCACGCCTGGACAAGGATCGGTATTCAGGTTTGCCCTGGAGTTTGAAAAACAGTCGACTGATTTAAAAATACCCATCAGTATTCCCAAAACCATTAAAGATAAAAAAATGCTCATTGTAGACGATACCGCAGCCAATCGTCTCATGCTTAAAGGGCTTTTGAACTCCTGGGGGTGCGTGTTTGAAGAGGCGGCAACTGCGGAGCGTGCCTTGGAAAAATTAGCACTTTCAGGGCATATGGGACGGCAATTTGATATCGTTCTGATGGATATGCAGATGCCTGGAATGGATGGAGAAACCCTTGCAGGAAAGATCCGGTCTAATCCTGATTTGTCAAACATCATTTTGATCATGCTGTCATCCATGGGAAAGCGGGGTGATGTGGCAAGATTAAAAAAGATCGGGGTACAAGGATACCTGCCCAAACCGGTTAACCCTTCCCTGCTGTTTGACTGTATCACCACAGCGCTTGCAATGCAGGATCAAGAGACAAAGGACATCATTACCCGCCATTCTCTAAAAGAGAACAAAAAACAACAGGTCAGGATTCTGATGGTTGAACCAGGGGTGGTGAACGGGAAAATTGTGAAAAATATATTGAACAAATCAGGGTATTCGGCTCAGATCGCCGCAGACTGGGTGCAGGCCAAAGAAGCTTTTCAAACAGGTCTTTACACTATTGTCCTGCTGGAAGCCGACCCCATGAACCCGCAATTTTCAAATAGGGTCAAGCAGATACAGGGACTTGGAAAAAACAAGGGGCAAAAAAAAATAACCCTCCTGGCAATGACAGAGCATGATATAAAACAGGGTGATGAAAGAATGATAGATGATTATATCCAAAAACCCGTTATGCCGGACAACTTGTTAGCCGTCATAGAAAAGTGGACCGGACAGGCCGAGAACTCCGATAAAAAGGCGGCATCCCATGAGCGTACGTCGATATCAAAAAACCAGGGCGATATTTTTAATTATACTGCAGCACTTGAAAGGGCAATGGATGACAAGTCTTTTCTTGAAATGCTGTTAACTGAATTCAGTAAAAGCCTGCCGGAAAAACTTGCCGCCATGAAAGGCCTGATTTTGAAGAATGAGCATAAAGCATTATCCGCCCGGGCGAACTCCTTAAGGGGATCTGCATCAAATATCGGCGCAGACGGAATCAGTGCTGCTGCCCTTGAACTGGAGAAAAACGCTGATATCGGTGATATCGAATCGATGCACCAGAACCTTGGGCAATTGGAAAATGAATATCAAAGATTTAAAAAACATATCAACACGATTCAGTGGGGTGATGCATGAAAATACTGGTTGC
Source organism: Pseudomonadota bacterium (assembly GCA_018821715.1). Lineage (GTDB taxonomy): Bacteria > Desulfobacterota > Desulfobacteria > Desulfobacterales > Desulfobacteraceae > Desulfobacula. Next base: position 29,730 of record JAHJLN010000387.1, read on the forward strand.
AGAAGATGATTATGTCTCAAGACTGCTGGTTAAAAAGGCAGTCAAGAAGATCGGCCATGATGTCCTGGAAGCGGAAAACGGATTGCTTGCCTGGCAGTTATTTTTAGAACATAAACCGGATATGGTGATTTCCGACTGGATGATGCCTGAAATGGACGGTATCGAGCTTTGCCGGAAAATCAGGGGGTCTGATAAAAAAACCTATTCCTATATCATGCTGTTGACAGCAAAAGACAAGATGACCGATCTTGTGGAAGTGTTTGAGGCAGGGGCGGATGACTATATTATCAAGCCCTTTAAACCCGATGAATTGCGATCCAGGATCAAAACCGGCGAAAGAATCGTAACCCTTGAGTGCGAGCACCATGAACTGCAGGAGGAGTTGATTCAGAAAAATAAAACCCTTGATGAAACACTGGTGCATTTAAAGGCAACACAATCCCAGATACTGCAATCGGAAAAAATGGCGTCCATTGGTCAGCTTGCAGCAGGGGTCGCCCATGAGATCAATAATCCCATAGGGTTTGTCGGAAGCAACCTGGATGCCTTAAGTGATTACATGGGGGATGTGGATGACCTGTTGCAGCAGTACCAGCAATTTTTATCTGCATTAAAAGAATCCATTCCGGCAGGTTTGTCCGAAGACCTTAAAAAACAGATTCAAGACATATCAGAATATGAGGAAAATGTTGAAATCGATTATATCAGAAAGGATATCCCTGAATTATTAAAGGACTGCAAAGATGGAACAGGAAGAATCGGAAAAATCGTGGGAGATTTAAAAAGTTTTGCCCACCCGGGGAATGACAAGCAAATGCTCATTGACATCAATAAGGGTCTGGAATCCACCTTGAATGTGGTCAACAATGAACTTAAATATAAAGCTACAGTGGTAAAGGATCTTGGAGAAATTCCCATGGTTGAGGGCTTTCCACAAAAACTGAACCAGGTGTTCATCAATATCCTGGTAAATGCAGGACAAGCTATTAAAGAAAAAGGGGAAATAAGAATTCAGACAAAAAAACAAGATGGAAATGTGGTGATCCTGATTTCAGACACTGGCTGCGGCATTGAAAAAGAACATCTGTCCAAAATATTTGATCCGTTTTTTACCACCAAAGAGATCGGCAAAGGAACCGGCCTTGGAATGAATATTGCCTATAATATCATTGAAGAGCATAAGGGGAAAATTATTGTGGAAAGCACGGTAGGAAAGGGAACAACCTTTACCATTACTTTGCCAGGAAAATAAAGACAGCTGTCTTTTGCCTTGGTTCAGTAATTTCCGATCTGCATTTCATAAAACAGGATGCCGCCCGCACCATCCGAGCTTCTGGAAAATTCCCGAATGCGGCATCTTGCCGAAGAGTTGTAAAGGTTTAAAGAAGAATTGGCTGCAAAAATCCTGGTGCCGGATTCAATTTTTTTTGCAACTTTTACTTCGGGCAATGCTTCCGTCCTGTTTGAAAATTCAAGTAATCGCTTTTTTTCATCCAGAAGATCTTTGTTCAGGTCTATAAACTCCTTGATTCTGCCTTTTTTCTGGGAAATTTCCAAGGCGATTTCATCCTGGCGATCAAACCCTTTATTGATTTTTTCTTCAGCCTCGGCTGCATTCTTTTGAATTTCCTTAACGGCTTTTGACACCTTCTGATACGCAGCCATATTCCCGGAAGCTTTCAGGTTTTCCATTTTTTTTTCAATATCCTTTAATTCCAGCTGGGACCGGTCCTGGACATAGGCATGGGTGGATATGGTCGCATGAAGGCTCTGGTCTTCTTTTTCAAGTTCTTTGATCTCGGTTGTAAGTTCATTGATGGCACTGTTATTGATATTAAGCTTGGCATCCACCTTGCCCACCAGCAGCTTGGTATGTTCATCCACTCCTACTGTAAGCGTTGATGGTTTTGAGGACTTGTTCCCGATGGTGCCGGCACTGATGCCCATTTTTGCCGATATCTCAGAATTGATAATCAAGCCGCGTTCATTGATGCAGGCACCGCTTAGAAAAATCTTGGAATCAATGATCTCTTTTTGAACTATCAAGTCGCCAAAGGCATTAATTTTTGAATTGTGAATAAATTTGGCTTGAACAGATCCCTTTACCTTTACAAGCTCAGTATCAACAATGCCCAAAGACACGTTGAGATCTCCTGAAATATCGATTTCAGCGCCCTGTATTTCCTGGGCTGTTAAAGAGGCACATTTAACCTTGAATCCCTGTTTTACAGCGCCGTTCACAATAACATTCCCGTCAAAGTTCACATCTCCGGTTTCAAATCCAAGGTCCCCTTTTAACTGGAATTCAGGACAGACAGATATGTTTCCCATGGCATCAAGATGGGGCTGGCCGGCTGTTGTGGCATAAATTCGAACCCCGTCTTCAGACAGCCTTGTCCCGGGTCCGGCAGAAAAAGACATGTCTACAGGTTCTTCCACAACAATTTCTCTTCCCTGGACATCAATCCCGGCACTGCCCTCTTCAGGGAAAATTTTGGCGGCTAAAAATGCCTCTTCCGCTACATATGGGATTTCTCCCCTGTCCTTGAAATTGATACTGCCATCTTCGTTCACTTTCCCGGCATGAAGAAAATCTGTCGGAAAATGATAACGGATTTCAGCATTTTTCGGGTATTTGGGTTCTCTGCCCTGGGCAATAATAAAGGGGGCATCACCCAGGCTGGTTTTGTGAAGCCATGATTCAATAACAGGGTCTTCTTTTACCCCGTTGATAATTTTATTTTTTTCAAGAAACTGTTTGACATAGGCCAGGTTTAATATGTTGTTATCCGTGGTTTTTATTTTGATAAAGGCTTTGGTTTTGTTTGTTGAAAGCGTCAGCTCAAACTGCTCATCCAGTTTGACTTCCTTTACGCCGTCAAATAATTTGACATCTGGTTTGTCAGATTTTTCAAGGAGAATGTAGGCCAGCGGCAGTATTTTTTGGGCAACATCATGAAATTCATTTGTTGAGAGGGTGTGGGCAAACGCTTCCTCATATGAAACGGGTTTTATGGTAATATAGTGACTGGATGCGGCTTTTTCAATGATTTGTTTTATCTGGTCTTTTAGGGTTAAAAATTTATCCCCAAAGGCTTTTGAAGAAAAAGAAACTTCATGTTTGGCCAGGACATCTTGTAACACAGGCGGCTTGTCCGGATAGGCAGACCTGCCGGTCGCCAGGATTCGGGATTCAAGGATGCGGATTTCCTTTTCCTTGTTTTCAACCTGGGCCGCATAAAGGATTCCTTTTTTTTTAAAATCGCTGGCCATTTGAAACAGCTGCTTATTTTGTCGATGGGTAATCCTTTTAAGATTTTTTAGCTTTTTGTTTGTTATATACTGGTTACAGCAATGATTCACCTGGCTTAAGAAATCCTCATCCGTGAAAGGAAGGGTGAGACATGCGTGGATACCGGCTTCATTAATGGCCCTGACCATGGTTTGAAGGTCGGCAGTATCTGCAATGAGCAGCCGCTGGGTATCGGGAGCAATTTCTCTTGCCCTTTTAAGAATTTCGTCCCCTTTCATTTTCGGCATCATATAGCTTGAGATAATCAAAACATAGGGAGCGGCTTTTGAGGCATCAAGGTCTTCAAGCGCTTCGGCAGACACCTTGAAACTCTTTGCCTGGTATCCGTTGGCAGATAACAGGGCCTGCAGTTTGTTTCTCAAGGCCACTGTGGATTCGATCACCAGTATTTTATGTTTTTCTTGTGTTATTTTCTTTTTCCTTTACAGATTCAACGTTTGATGGATAATCTGTTTCGGACTGTCAGGATTTTCCGAATCTATTTCCGTGAATTTGGAAGCATTAAAATCTTGTTTTAAAATCATGGAAGCCTGGGTGCCGGTTATCCTTGTCCCGGTGTAGAGCTTTTTGTTGACCTTTAGTTCCGGGATGGGATTTTCTTTTTCAAGTCTACTGACCAGCTTTTCTTTTTCCTTTTTAATCTTTTTAATCTCTTCATTTAATGCTTCAATCTTCTTTTCACAGTCAGTGGCGTTTTGCTGAACCACATCCTGTTCTTCAAAAATGGCTTTAATTCTTTCGTCAGCCTTTTTTACCGTTACCTCAAGCTCTTTAAGTTCTTTGACAATACTTGCTTTTTCTTCCTTATCTTTTGCTTCACCAATCCTGCCTTCTAAAAAATCCATTTTTTTCGTGATCTTTTCCTGGGCAAAGGTCTGATTGGCAATATCCACATGCAGGGCATTATAGGTTTCATCCATCTCCATCTTTCTGGCAATGGTTAAATCAAGCTCTTTTTGCTTTTTTTCAACTTTTGTATCAAATTTTTCAGCGATCCATCGGATATGATCGTCTGCACCTGCTTTTATGGTGGAATATTCCGCTTTTTCAGTACCGATCTGTTTAACACTCATTCCTTTTCTGGCAGCAATGGTGCAGGCGGTAATCCTGCCGGTTTCATTATTCAAAGCACCGCTGATGGCAATATAGGACTCCATGATTTCTCTTGTGATCATCATATCGCCATACCCATACAATTTTACCTTGTTCAGGAATTTTGCCTGAACACTGCCCTCTGTCTGGATATCTGCATTGACAATGCCGTTGGAAACCTTGAGATCGCCCCTTATCCGTATGATGCCGCCATTAATTTCATTGGCTGTAAGCTCCTCGCATTCAACAAGAAAGCCTTCCTTGACCGTTCCCTGGACCACCACATTGCCGTTAAAATTAATATTTCCGGTTTTAAAGTCCACATCCCCTTTGACGGTAAAGGATTCCAGCACAGAGATGATCCCTTTGACATCAATACTGGGTTGGCCTGTAATGGTCGCGGTCAGCTTTAAGCCGTCTTCGGATAATTCAACTCCATCACCGCCTTCAAGGGGGACATCATCCACATCACCCACCAAAAGGGTTTCACCAAAAACATCTACCCCGGATTTGGGTTGTTCCATGGGTTTTTTTTCAGCCAGAAGCTGTCCTCTTTTTACAAAGGGAGAATCCCCCCTTGCCCTGAAATCAATGGAACCATCTTCATTAATGACGCCTGCAGCTTCTGACTGGGTATTAAAATGGTAAATAATCTGGGCTGGTTTTCCCACGCTGGGGGCAATGCCCTGGGCAATAACGAATTTTTCATGGGGGTCTGTACAGGTTTTCATGAATTTTCGAATTTCCATGTCATCCACCAGACCATATTTTATCCCCCGTTTTTTGATCAGTTTTTTAACCGGTTCGATATCGGTTGTACCCTGAACCGTCTTGGGAACCCTTATCCAGACCTGAACCCGGTCTTCGGACACCTGGAGGTCCACAAAGGCACCGAATTCAGAAGAGAATTGCGAACTCTGATCAACGGTACTTTTCTTTTTGCCGGTTCTGTCCTGGGCTGCCATGACTTCATCCCGGACTTCCTGGGTTATGACCTCGGATTCCACCAGAATATCGCCTAAAAGCGTTGCCACACCACTGTCGTCAAAATTGTTTAATTGTTTTCGAAACGCACGGTCAATATCTTTTCTTGAGGCAACCTCACGGTCCACCATCATTTTGGCCAGCTCCCGGTCCAGAAGACGGGTTTCGATCATGGCAAGTTTTGCAAATATTCGACTTAAGTCCTGTCTTCGTAAAAATCCATTCTGGGCCAGAACTTTATCAATGGTCAGCCCTATGGACAGTTCAGCCTCTTTTTCTTCCAGTTCTTCCAGGGCTTTTTCACGCTCACCTTTGGTGATAAACCCGTCATTAAAGGCAAGGGTATCAAAGGTCGGTAATTCTTTATAATCATCAATCACAATACCGGCAGTGGGCTCGGATCCAATACCAAACAGATCCGGTTCAACGGCAATGACCACATTTTCAATAATCTGGTCAATAATTTCAAATATTTCGTCGTCCAGCTCATCTGTATTGGTATTGTCATTGCTCAGACTGTCTGGAGAAAAGGACAGTTTGCTGTGGTCAAAAATGATTTCCATCATGTAAATGACTTCTTTTTTCGCCATTTTGAACGCCTGTACCAGATTGTTTTTATTCATGGTTATGGTTCTGGAAAGCAGCTCGTCAAGTCCTAAAAAAACCTCTTTGAATTCAGCCTGCTCCTTTGCTTCCTTGAGTGTCTGAACCAGCAGTTCAACCTCTTGTTTTTTATTTTCCAGGGCAGTGGTGAATTTTTGAAGTTCTTTTTTCTGGGTTGAGGCAAGGTCAAACAGTTTCGCGTTCTGACGCTTTGTGACATTGTAAAGGTGTTTTCGCTCCTGAAAATTTTTGTAGATCTCAAGTTCACCCATGATCCTGAGCAAAAGATCGTCGTTGTCCCAGGGTTTGGTAAGATATTGGTGGATTTCTCCTTTGTTTACCGCATTAATAATGGCATCATAGTCGGAATATCCCGTGAGCAGTATCCGCCTGGATTCAGGGCTTAAAAGAATGCTTTTTTCTAAAAATTCACTGCCGGACATGCCGGGCATTCTCTGGTCTGACATAACTAAAAAGAAAGGGGGCTGGGTGGTTTCCAGAAGTTTTATCCCCTGCTCACCATTAAGGGCGGAAACAAGCTTGGTGAAGCCTTTTCGTCTTAGTACCCGTCGCATATTCTTTACAATGGGCTCATCATCATCAACAACCAGGATACCATATTCACTGTTATCCGACATCTTATCCTCCTGGAATACTTTCCGGCATTTCAAATCCGTTCCGGGTGGCAATGTCCTGGAACTGCTCATAGAGCTCGGCAATTATTGCCACATAAAGTGAGTTGAGCTTCCCCTGGTCAAGCAGTTGTTTTTCTTTGAGAAGGGCTTCTATTTCATTGATATAGTTCCTGTTCTCAAACCCTCTTTCAAGGCGTTTGTTTAATTCCAAAATCTGCTTGTCTTTTTGAATAATGGCTTTTTTATGGACGGCAGCGCTTTTTTTAAGATCTGTGTTAAGGGTGTACAGCTTTGTATTCTGCTCTTTGGCAAGGGCAAACAGCCTGTGGTTTTCCATTATCAGTTCATGCTGTTCAAGGCCTGCCTTGACGGTTTCAGCCAACACCCTGTTATCCCAGGGTTTGGCAATATATCTGTGGATGGAGCCCTTGTTTACCGCATCTGTTACCGCATCCACATCGGCATAACCGGTAATCAGAAAACGGATGGTGTCCGGTGCAATCTCTTTGGCTTTTTCTAGGAAAACAGATCCTTCCATCTGGGGCATTCGCTGATCCGAAAGGATTAATGAAAAGGGTTTGTCGGCCGTCTTTATTCTATCCAACGCTTCAATACCTGATTCCATATAAACATATTTGGCACCAATGCTTTTCATCAGCCTGCCCAGCGCCCTTCCGATCTGTTCCTCATCGTCCACGATTAAAACAGTATGGTCAAATTTATCCGCCATCCAACCTCCCATGAATAGGTATTCTAATTATCAAGTATATGGCTTGCTGCTTTTTTAAATTATCCTGTTTAATTTCATCCTGTCAATGTTATGTTTTGATTTGATCCATAGTAGTTACACCCGGAAGCTTAGGTGACTGATAAAAGAAGTCTACTTTGTTATTTGATTTTTCTCAAGGTTTTTCTATGGAATTTTTTTATGAATCACATTTATTGTATGGGGAAAAATAATCATTGAATTTCACGATATTATTTAATATAAATTAATAAACGACTTTCAGAAAAAATCAATATTTCTTTTACAGGGCATAAGAATTTCGTCACAATATTAATGAATCATTATTTTAGGGACATTGCATGAAATCAATTGCTCAAATGGCCAAGGATCTGGATATCTCATCCAGTACGATTCGTGAATATCTAAGCTGGTTTGAAGATTTTTTTCCAGATCCTGTCGAACATGAAGGGGTCAAGGAATATCCGCCGGATGCCCAGGATCTGATAAAGAAAATCTATGGATATTATCAAACAAGCGGTATGACCAAAGAAGAGATCCGGGTGAAACTTGAAGGCCCTAAGGCAGGGCCTGCCGCCACTGCCGCCATGTCTCCCATGGATATGGCGCAATTCCAGGAATTGGGCGAAAAATTCGAACGGCTGATTGCCACGATTGAGAACCTGACATCCGCTATTACCGGCGCTAATGTTGAGACATTCAAGGGAATAAGGAAAAAAGCGGGCAGTCATGAAAAATTAACGGCATTAAACGATCAGATTACGGATATTATTGAATCAACCAGGGGGGAAGGCGAGAACAACGAAAATGTAGAAAAAAATGTATTGGAAACCGATGGCACGGTTATTTTTTCATTTGGCAGGCTTGCTCCCAGTGCAGCCGATGCCATTAATTTTGCAAAAGCCCACAAAAAGCCCTGGCTTCACATAGACCTGGAAACAGAAAAAAATCCGTCAAAGGTGCTCAGAAAATGGTTGCCCCAGTTTCAGATAAAAGTGCTCAATGTGGCAGGCCGAAGCGCCAGTAAAATACCGGGACTCAA
>JAHJLN010000388.1 GCA_018821715.1 Pseudomonadota bacterium
GCTTGGCACAGAATTATCAGAAAAGATACTGAAAATCCGTCCAAATTTACCCATCCTGATTTGTACTGGCTTTAGCGAGCAAGTCAACAATGAAACCGCTAAATTATATGGCATAAAAGGGTATATAAACAAACCTATTTTAATAGAAGAATTAACTGCCAAGGTAAGGGAACTTCTTGACCAAAAGATATAGGCATAAAGTTGATATCGCCTGTTTTACTTGACAACAAAGGAAAATTGTACTTAGATTAGGCTATCTGAATCAGAAAATTTATTTTAAAATTCAATAAAAGGAAGTTCAAAAAATCATGGATTCCATATTGATATTCAGGTTAAAAAAAATCGTTCAACTGTTCTTTGTTTTTTCCGTTGCATGCGGTCTTTTTGAAATATCCTCCTCCTTTAACACTGCCTGGGCCCTGGACGATAAAATTACCACTCCTATCGGAATGGAATTCATCCTGGTTCAACCCGGTTCTTTTATGATGGGAAGCCCGGAAACAGAACCGTTTCGGGATACTGACGAACGCCAGCACAAGGTAGAGATTACCACTGCTTTTTATCTGCAGGCAACAGAAGTGACGGTAGAACAATGGGAAGCAGTCATGGGCAAAAAAATGTTTGGCCGCAAAAAAGGAGACCAAACTTCACCTGTTACCCGGGTTTCCTTTTTTGATTGCCAGAACTTTATCAAAAAATTGAACAAGCAAAACAAAGGCAAATACAGACTTCCGTCAGAGGCAGAATGGGAATATGCTGCCAGATCAGGAACAACAACAGCCTATTCCTGGGGAAATGACATTGACTGTTCCAAGGCAATGTACGGCAATAACACCAGAACAAACCAGGAATGCATCCCTTTTTATAAATCCTTGAACCTGAAACCGGACGAAGCAGCCCCTGTAAAGACCTTTAAACCCAGCCCCTGGGGATTTTATGATATGCACGGGAATGTATGGGAATGGTGTTCCGATGAATACAGGCCGTACAAAGACCTGTCAACCAGCAGTGGTTATGATACCAACAAACAGGAGAGCAGGGTTCGTCGTGGCGGAAGCTTTTATAAATACAGCAAATTCCTCAGGAGTGCCAACAGAACCTATGCCCATCCGGGCGCTAAATTTCAAACAACAGGTTTCAGGCTGGTCCTTGAGGCGAATTAATGCGTAAAAAACTGTTAAGTTTTTTAAAACTGTATGAAAACGAGGTCAGCCTGCTCTTATGGACTGCCGCCCTGCTGTTTATTATCCGAAGTTCAGGAATTATTCTTAACAATTATGCGGAAACCACCTTTTTAAAACGGTATGGTGTTGAGTATCTGCCCATTGTCAACATGCTCAATGCTGTTGTCACTTTTTTTGTCACAGGTTTTTTATCCGCATTTATGGGCAGGATGCCCGGGGCCAAAATTTTATCCTTTCTTTTTATTTTCTCAGGCATCGTTACCGTGCTGATCCGTCTGCTCATCCCCTTTGGGTTTGATCTTCTGTATCCCTTGCTGTTCATGCTCAAAAGCCAGTTTGAATTGCTCCAGGCCCTTTTGTTCTGGAACATGTGCAATGACCTTTTCAATACCCGGCAATCCAAACGTCTGTTCCCCCTGCTGACTGCCGGCGGGGTGATCGGCCTTATCCTCGGCAGCGTTGGAACCCCTTATTTTGCAAAACTGTTCAGCCTGGATAATCTTTTATACCTTTATCTTTGCACTAGTTTAGCAGGTGCGGTCATTGTTCAGGCAATGGGCAGAAGTTATCCCACACTGATCTTTCCTGAAAAAACAGCCAAAGAAGGAAAAGAAAAACCCTCCATGATCCAGGAATTTAAAGATGTCCTGCCCTTGATCAAAGATTCCGTACTCATTAAAATCGTATTGGTCCTGACCTTTATGCCAAACGTCGTCATCCCGATCATGAACTATCAGTTCAACTATGCCATAAACGACCAGTATGCCAGTGAAGCTGCCATGATCCAGTTTTTTGGTTTTTTCAGAGGCGGCCTTTATACCATCAGCCTCTTTATCCTTCTTTTTGTGGGCAGGATCTACGGGAGATGGGGCCTGCCCGTGGCCCTGATGTTCCACCCGTTTAATTACATGATTGCTTTTTTCGCATTCCTGTTTCGGTTTGATATGTTTTCCGCCATGTATGCCAGGATGTCTACAAATATTATTCGCACAACCATTAACATGCCTGCTAATTCAATACTCATCGGCCTTTTCCCGGAATCCTACCGTAATATGATCCGCCCCTTTTTAAGAGGCACTGTTGTCAGGATGGCCCTTTTTGTCGGCTCATCACTCATCCTGATTTCCGATAATTATTTTCATTTTCATCCAAGATATCTCACCCTTGTGGCCCTGCCGTTCATGCTGGCCTGGTTGTGTGCCCCATTTGTATTAAAATCAAAATACGCTAAAATTCTGCGGGATATGATTTCCAACAATCTTCTGGATATAAAAAGTCTTGAACAAAAAGAACTGGCACAGATTTTCAAGGAAGGAAATATTCTTTCCGATCTTGAGCAGTCGTTTTTATCTGCAAAAGGAAAGGATGTGATCTGGTATGCCACACTGCTGAAAAACTTTTCTGCCCAGGAACTGGATAAAAATATATTTAAAACATTACCGCATCAGGATGACAAAACAAAAATTGCCCTGATCAAAATGTTATCACAAGAAACCCTTAAAACCGAATCAAATAAACTTTTGCCGATACTGGATCCCAAAAAGTCCGAGGTAACCATTGCTATACTGAAAATTATCTGCCGCCAGGGGTTTGAAACAATAAAAGATGTTGATATGACACCCTATATCAACAATTCTCATGCGGTTGTCAGAGGATTTGCAGCAGCATGTCTGTACTCCCAGAATCCGGATCAATATGGCCGGATGATTGATAACTGGCTGAAATCCGAAGAGATTGATAAAAGGCAATCCGGAATTGTCGGTGCCGGTCTGAGCGGTAACAGGGAATTCATCAATGATCTTTTGAAAATATTAGCCGAGCATGACATTGATCCGATCATACCGGATATTATCAGGGCATTGTCACGGTTGAAGGCAAGGGAACTGAATGCCGTCATATTTTCATACCTGTCCTATGACAGGGAGGATGTCAGATCGGCAGCCCTTGATGCGCTGGATATCAATGATGATTTTTCTCTTAAAAAAGCCATTCTCCTTTTAGGAGATCCGTCAGATGCCATCCATGAATTTGCAAAAATAAAAATCAAAGATTCTGAATATCAAAACAATAAACTGGTTGTTGAATCCCTGGGATTACCGAGTTCCCGTATTAGAAGAGGACTTTTTGAACTCCTGGAAACTCTTGATATCAGAAAATTTGACGTATTAATGTTTGCAAAAAACAGCCTGGAGAGAAGCTATGCATATCTTGCCATGGGAGAAAATCTTGCAAACCTTCCTCCTGGGAAATTTAAGGATATGGTGATAGAGCATACCCATCAGAAAAAAGAACTGGGACTTGAAAATATCATACGGGTTCTGGCCATCCATGATCAAACCGGAAGGATAAAGACCGCATGGCGGGGCATCTTTTCACCAGATACCCGGCAGCGGGCCAATGCCATTGAACTCTTGAGCGATATCATGGACAGAAAACTTTTAAATGCCATGCTCCCGCTTCTGGAAAGCCCGACCCCCACAGTGGCGCTGGCAGATGGTAAAAAAGTGGCTAAAATACCAAAATTCGACCCTGCTGGAAAAGATGTTTTTTCTAAACTTTTGTCCTCAGAAGACTGGGTGGATATCTTGATGGGGCTGAGCCTGACCCATGAAGAGCCGGGTCTTCTTGAAGGGAATGATCTGGTGAATGAGTTGGAAAATTCTTTAAATAAAAATATTTTAAAGGAAGTTGAAATGATTTTGAAAAAAAACCAAACCGCATCTACTGATCCCCAGTCAAAGAGCATAAATGGTGGGATGCCAAATGGGCTTTAAATCAGAGCAAAAAAATTTAACATTTTCCGATCTTGAAAAATCATCCACAGACAAAAAGAATTGAAGCAAGGAAATTCTGAAAAATATGGAAAAGGCAATAGCCTGGGATAAAATCGAATCTATTCTTCTACGGGATTACCCGGTAGGAGACAAGAAGGATGGAAATAAAGCC
>JAHJLN010000389.1 GCA_018821715.1 Pseudomonadota bacterium
ATATTTTTTTCTGAATTTTTTGTTGATTGTAATATTCACTTCTCAAAAAAGAACTTGAAATATTTGATGAAACCACCAGCGCATTTTTATAACGCCCCAACCTTAAAAAATCATGGGCAATTAAGAGTGCCTTGTAAACTGATGTACAATTTGAATTGATATGCAATTCACTACAAAAATCGATGCCTAATGCTTCTTGCAGGCGTGAAGACATCGGGGGCATCTGATGTGAATAATTGCCGCCAAATATGATGATATCAATCTCTTCCGGCTTTAGATCCGCTTTTTGAAGGGCATTTAATGAAGCTTTAACCGCCATATCGACATTATCTTCTTTAATTTTTCTGGAATCAGGATCAATGGCATAATGACAATATGAAATATTGATGATGTCCTTCATTATTTTATGGGTTCGGCTGTACCATTTTTGAATGGACTGAGGTGCATCTTTCAATTCTCCGAGAAATCTTGTGATATCGTCATATGGAACAGGATTTCCAGGCAGGTATGTACCCGTACCTTTAACTCTAACTGATAACTCTGTCACTTTTCAAATCCTTTGCATTATGGATATATTGATTAAACTGTTTGATGTAAGAGCCTCGGTTTGCTTTGGTATACGGCGCTTTTATATCAATAATATAACGAATTAATGTTTCAGCTGATTTTACGGTTTCTCGTTTATCGGTGATCACATCCACCAAACCAGATGACAACGCTTCTTTAGCTCCAATGGGTTCGCCGCCAACGATCATTTCAACAGCTTTGCCATATCCAACCAAAGCCGGTAATCTCTGAGTTCCGCCAACGCCTGGAGGAAATTCATAAGTCACCTCGGGTGAACTTAAAAGTGCACCGCTCCCACAAACACGCATGTGACAGGACAACGCAAGTTCCAGCCCGGACCCAAAACAGATGCCATTGACTGCACCAATCACTGGGATGCTCAGTTCATCAAGATATGCACAGCTTTCTCTGAAATCAGATAAGTATTTTGGATAGGCATCAATATCATTCTCCTGGCTGATCAGTATTCTTGTCGCCACATTTTTTCTGAGTTGTTCAATATCTGCGCCAGATGAAAAATGCCTTCCTTTGCCATAAATTAAAATTCCTCTTACAGCACTCTTATAGATATCCTTTCGAAAAACCTGGTTGAATTCATCAAACCATATTTTTGTCATTTTATTAGCTGGCGGATCATTTATTACCAAATGCCCGATATTATTGTCTTCTTCCCAGTAAAGACGGGTATAATGTTTCATCATTATCTTCTTTCTTTATTATATTTAAATTGATGATTTTAACTGTTTAAACAGGGTGGGACCAATAAATCAAATGGGTAGAATCCATTCAGTCTACAGGTTGATAAACGACTTGTGAATCAATAAGCAAAATTGTCTCCACTCTTCTTCCAATGCAAATCGAGGAGGATATTTTAGATAAGAAGTTAATGTTTTCATTGTACTGTCGATAACATACCTTCTTCTGTTTTCGACCATTCTGCTCAAAAGATTCATTGAATTTTCTTTTAGCCCTTCTTTGGGAAGAATGCAGTTAACAAACCCGGATTCTTTTGCCATATCCGAACATATGTTCATGGTGAAAAGGTCGGGATTTTCTTTTTGAAAATTGCTTTTTAACAATTTATTCAACCGGTCTGCGATGGTAATATGATTTAAAAAAAAAGAACTCTTTTCAGGAAAATAAAACAGGGTGTCTGGGTCACAGATTCTAATGGATGCAGCCATTGCGATTTTTAAAAAAAAACCGGTACACCGGCCTGTAACAACTGCCAGGGACGGGATGGCCAAATCATTAAAAAAGTTTAACAGCTGTAGGTCAAAATCGTCGTCATCCCCATTAAAGCTCAATCGAGGGGCTGAATCCATAAACCCGCTGCCATCATGCAATAAAACCACAATGCCTTTTATTTCCTCAGAACCCTCAACCAAAACTTTCATTTGTTTAAAATTAGTGCGGTTGTCATCCACTGTATTGTTCTTTGACCATTCAAAGCTTATGATTGCAATCGCATCCTGAATTTGTGTTGTAACCTGAAAATAATGATAATTTTTATTCATTTTGTTGTCCTTTGAATAATAGTTGCCCTAAATTGGACGCTATACCAGTTCCAAACTGTTGTGATCAGGTTTTTGAATTTCTTGATCATTAAAGGTTTCTCTGATAAAGGGGGGAATATCATATACAATTCTGTCAGTGTCTACGATCAGATGTTTTATTTTTGATTTGGATATCCGTTTTTGGTTCTTACACAAAAAAATGGATTGATTTGCAACAATAAAATTTCCTTCAATTTTAAATATTGACTCGACAACTGCTTTGTCAAATACCTTTAATTCAGCCAGATATCGAATTTTCGCTTCTGTAACAATGATGTGCAGATGATGCTCAACCAGATAGTTAATGATGTTGCACTCATTAAAACTTTTCCATCTGGCATGTTCATAATAGTTGGCATATATGCTGTTATTAACATGTCCAAGAGAATCGAGTTCATAACCCCGTACATCAAAATAAAATAAACTTTTCATATTCAAAGATCCTTAATTGGGCGTATATCCGGGAAAGGTCTTTTTGTGTTGATAGTCTGCTTTTAAACTTTTTTTTGATAAAGCATCATCTGGATGACACAAAACCGGCTTGATTTTTTATATAATCGTTTTGGCCGTCAAAGGCCTTAAGATTGAAGGATAGACGCAATAAACATTCTTTTGAATCCATGGTACCAAATTTATTCATATCGAAACCATGGTGCCTGTTTCACAGAAAAGATGGATGATGTAACAGTATTAAACATTTATATTTATCGTATTCAGCAATTCGCTGATGGGATGAATATTGTCATCATCTTTTATGCAGTCCATTACAGATTCTGCTTGATGATTCAGTCCCAATTCGCTTAATCGGTTAACCGTTGGAAAACCATCAAGGGTCAGTCCACGATACTTATAATACTCATCTATCATGCCTTGCTCATTTTTATCAATGGTTGCCTCGTCGATAATGTCTTTTGCCACATCATCGTCCTTTGCCCGGATCGGCCATTCATCATCTTTTTTACTTTGGCTGTTCATTATATTAAATATTTTTTGTAACTGAAAAATACGCTCTGCCGCGTAAAAAATTTCTTTATCATTCATATCAATACCTAAAACAGATTTCATGATATCTGAAAAATCTTTATAAAAGGGCGCCCCGGAAAGTGCAAGAGGTGAAATTGCCAGTATGCAGAAACCGAAAGAGTCAATGACAAGTTTATAATTTTCATGCCACCAGACAATCCTGCCTTTTTTGGACGATGAATCAAAATCATGGGGCGTATTGGTTTTGAATATTTTAGAAGCAATGGTTTCTGATGACGGCCCATACATCATGGAAAAGGGAAAACTTTTCAAATGATCTCCCCCACGTGTGGATGTAATATACCCCAATGACCATGCCTTTCTATCCCTTGCAGGCGTGCTGACGGCAATACCTTTAATCGTAAATGAATATTTTTCACCGCAAATGGCTTGGGCCGCATTTTTTGTACCGCTGTTTAATATTTTCCCAAACCCTTTGTTTTCGCCGATCAATGTTATTAATGTTTCAATGATATCTATGTTGCCCCATTCCAGTTCCAACCCTTTGGTATGGATTGTGGAAATGATTCCTCTTTGATAACACTCCATGGCCATGCTGATTACCGCACCTAACTCCATGGTGTCCATTCCGTAATCATTGGCAAGATTTTCAAAATGGAGAATGGCACCGTAATCATAAACGCCAAGATTAGGCCCTAGGGCTGCGATGGAGCCGAAATCTATTTTCTCCCCTGTTTCACCGGTATATTTTCCCGTTTTAATTTTATATTTTTTCACACATGCCACCGGGCAGGAGTGACAACCGATTCTATCGGTTTGATACTCGTTTTTAAATGTTTCACATGAGATTTGTTTAATTTTATCTGTCTTCATTTTCTGCCCATTGTAATTTGGTAGGGCACTGAATTCATTATATAAATCCACAAGCATCGTTGTACCGTATTCAGAAAAGAAGTGCGCAACAGGCGAATCCTTAAACATATTGATATATTTTTCTCTCAATTGTTTAAACTGGTCACGATCAAATATCGGAACGGACAGTTTAGCCGGTTTGACGACAATCGCTTTCAGATTTTTGGATCCCATGACACATCCCATGCCGGTACGACCCGCTGCATGGGTATTGGATACGATGATATTGGCAAATTTGTTCAAATGCTCACCTGCCTTGCCAATACAGGCAATTTCACATTTATTACCATGTCTTTTTTCTAATATTTTGCCAAGTTCTACCGTATTACATCCCCAAAGATCAGTTGCATTTTTTATTTCTATTTGTTTTCCTTCTTCTATGTACAGGTATACCGGTTCTACTGATTTCCCTTGAAAAACCAGATGGTCGTATTTTGACGCTCGAAGATACGGTGCAAAATTACCGCCAAAATTTGAATCACCAAAAATATTACTTAACGGGCTTTTCGAGGTTACCGTACACCGGTTTCCTGCAAAAAGATGGGTGCCGACAATAATTCCACAACCAAAAATCAGAATGTTGTTTTTTGATAACGGATCCACCTTTGGATCTATAAGATCATGCAATAATTTTGTGTTGATGCCTGTCCCGCCAATATACTTTTTTCTTAATTCCTGGGAAATGGTTTCTGTTTTAATTTTTTTTAAGGTTAAATCAATATATGCAATTTTATTATCTTTAAAGTCCGTCATAATCATCTCCATTTATTGTATATATGAGCCATTTTGTAAGTACTATGAAGCATAGCCCAAATGGAATTCTTTATTTGCCAGCCGGCAAAACATCTTTGCCTCGTGTATAAATGCGTCCTGTCTGTTTAATGAATAGCCGTTATTTAATGATTGAATAATAGATTTGACGACATGCAGCGGTTTGTTTTGTGTAATTTTCGTAATATAGCCCAATGTAAAATCCGACAATTCATTTTTAGGCGCAATATAATCTACCAACCCAATTTTCAAAGCCTCCTTTGCATTCACTGTATTGCCGGATAGAATCATTTCCAATGCCTTATTATACCCCACAAGCCTTGGAAGCCTTATTGTCCCTGTCAGACCGGGCATTATATTATGATTTGATTCCGGCATGGCCAATATTGCACGGGATGAACATATACGCATATGACAGGAAAGCGCAATTTCCAGGCCTGCACCAAAGCATACTCCGGAAATTTGAGCGATTGTGAGAATATCAAGAGATGAAATATAATCTAAAATTTTTCGACATTTTTTTAACTCCTTTTCAAATTGCTGCATATTTGCCGATGCCTGTTTTAGATAATTCATATCTGCGCCGGAGGAAAAATGTCTTTTTCCTCCGGTAACAATCAGTCCTTTTATTTTTTCACCGTCAATCCAGTTTTTTAACGTATCCAGTTCAATGAACTGATTTCCATTGATTAAATTTTGTGGGCCATTATTCATGGCCAGTATTCCAATATTCTGGGTTACCGACCATTGAAAAGTTTTTGAAGACACCATTTTTTTCCTGTTTTTTTAGTTGTTTGAGAAAAGATACTGTAATGAAGAGATATTGAGTCTGCTAAAGCGTTTAATTTTTCTAAAGGCTCATGTAAAAATCATTTCACTTTTTTCAATTCACAGGTATTGATTTAATAAATTTTATTCTATGGAATAAAAAACACTATAGCTATTTATTCATGTGATACCATTCAGATAAAACACAAATAAAATCTACCTGATTTAAAAAACTGTAAATTTATTTTTCCATGAGCCCATAAGGTATGGTTATCAAGGCCTATGCATATTTAAGCTCAGGCAATTCATTTTCACATAAAAGATATGCTAAAGAAATTACTTTTCCAACCGTTTCTGCAGGGTTTGTAATTAAATATTTTGTGATGGCTTGTAATTCAACATTGAAATCATATTGGGTTTTTAATAATTCAATCAACTCAATAAACATTAATGAGTCCCCCCCCAACTCGTCATTAATGTTGCTTTCGTCATTAAATTCACTTCGATCAATTTCACATTCCTCAGCTAAAAAATTGATGATCAATTCCCGAATTTCCTCTTTGGCTTCATTACTTAATTTTGACATGATTACCTCCCCATAATAATTTTTGTTTACATAGATACAGTTTGTTGAATTTCAATTTTAGAATTTATATTAATTTTACCTCCTTGTTTGTGTTGAATTTAACTTGTATTCAACAGTTATCGGGTTCATTGATTCTGTCGCTAAAACACGCAAGCACACAACAACAAGGTAAATGAATCTTTGCATAATGTATCATAATGCAAAGTTTTTTATGTGCATGCCTGTACGAACAATAATGCACCGGAATAAGGGTGAACAGCCACAGGGTGTCCTGCATAGCTCCGCCCCTTCGGTTACATTCGCTGTGTCCCAAACTAAAACCATATATTCGGTGGTCACGATTCAGATCAAATAATTCCAAATCACAACGTACTATAGACTGGATTTTTCGCAGAATCCAAAATCATGCGTTCAACACAAGCAAAACCTGCGGTAAACAACATGAAAGTAGACCTATGCACTTAAAATGACTTAAAAAAATAGTTTTTATAGTTATAAAAGGCTTGATTTAGATAATAGCGGCTGATAAGGTAAGAACGGTGTGTGTTGATCTTTATCGGATCAGCCTGTACTAGAACCCTGACAATCTCAACATTGTCGGGGTTCACTTTTTTTTACATCTAAACTAAAACCAAGTAACAACTGCTGAATTCTTTTGGCACAATCAGGATAGACACTATCTCTTTTCCTAAAAAAGAATGGCATCTATTCTTAATCGTAAGAACATAAAGTTAATTATTGATCACCTCCAGTATGCTTATAATTGATCTGTAATACCGTATTACTTTCATTATTTTGATCTGTCAAGATTTTTTTAATTTAATTTATTTTTTTTCACTCGTCTTGGTTTATTAATCTCATTTCAGAAATATATAAACTATTCGAAAGCATATTAAATCAAAATGTTAAATAAATATTTCTCTAAAATTTTATGAAAAAATTGTCTTTTCTTTATCAACACTTTAATTGTTTCTATCAAATTATCAAAAAAATACGTCCATAAAAAAGTATTACTTTTATTTAAGGGTTTGCCTTATTTTACAGTTTTTGTTTTTAATCGTAAATAGCTTGAAAACCTTATAATTTTATCTATTTGGACAATTACTGACAAACTGTATTTTTATAAAATATTCAGTTTTTAGAATTACAAAAGTGTTGTGTTTTATGTGCAATTTTTATAAAAACCGCCATTCCTCTACAAGGATAAGCTTTGGTTTCAATTCACGGCGAAGTCCCTGTTGAACTTAGGTTGACTTCTGGCAGCAAACATTATAATTGCAGATACAAGCACATATGATTTGAGGTGATAATGGAAAACTATGAAAATTTCCTTGAAAGCTGTTTGTTTTTTAATACCAATGCATTGTCAAGATATCTGCTGAAGCTTGCAGAAAAAGAATTTAAACATTTAAAACTGTCTCCTGCTCATGCATCCTTGCTGCTGTTGGTTTACGATACACCAGGAATCAGTCCCAAACAATTAAGCCGCAATCTTCACCTGACACCTTCCACCATTACCCGGTTTATTGATGCCCTTGAAAAGAAAAAACTGGTAATTCGCAAAAGCAAAGGGAAAGCTGCTTTTATCTCTCCAAGCACAAAAGGTCTTGAACTCAAAAGACCTATTGCCGTTGCTTACAAAAAATTATTTCTTAAATATACAAAGATTCTCGGGTCTGACTCAGCCAATGAATTATCTTTTACCATTCTTAACGCAAACAAAAAATTGGCCGATTTTTTAAATAATAATGACTAAAAATTTTAAAATTGTTGTTGAATACGATGGTACTGATTTTTTTGGCTGGCAAAAACAAAAAGACAAGAAAACCGTTCAAGGAGAAATTGAAAAAGTTTTAAGCCTGATGTTAAACCAGACGATCCGAATTTCAGGATCAGGGCGAACCGATGCCGGTGTCCACGCCCTTGGCCAGGTGGCAAATTTCCATGCTCAGACAACGATCTTGGCCGAAAATTTAAAAAAAGGGGTGAACAGCCTTATCAAACACCCCATTGTGATAAAAGAATGCTCGATTGCAGACAATGATTTCCATGCCCAGTACACTGCTGTTTCCAAAGAATATCATTATGTTATTTTGAATCAGGAGGATCCTTGCGCCATTGGAAGAACGTATCACTGGCACATTCGACACCCCCTTGATCTGGAGATAATGAATATTTGCTGCAAAGCCATTACAGGGATATTTGATTTTAAATCATTTGAAAATACAGGAAGCCCGCGCTCTTCAACCATTCGCGAAGTTTTTTTTGCAACCATTAAGTCCTCAGGCAATAACAGGTTTGTCTTTAAAATCTGTGCCAGTGGATTTTTAAAATATATGGTACGGAATCTTATGGGAACCATTGTCCTTGCAGGAATGAATAAAATCAGCATTGATCAATTTATTCATATCCGTGACGCAAAGGACAGGACAACAGCCGGCCCGACAGCTCCGGCACAGGGCTTATTTTTAAAAAAAGTGAACTACTCTTGATTTTTTCTTTTTTTCACATACTCATTGTAAAAAGAAATAATATCCCGCCTGTAAATCAAACCGATCAGCTGGCTTGAATTTTCTTCTTCCACAACAGGCAGGGCATCAATATTTTTTTGAGTCAATTTTAAAAGCGTTGTATTCAAATCCTCAGAAGGTGTGGTGCAAATCAGGTCAGATATCATGATATCTTTCATGACCACCAATTCCTCTATATGAAGCGTAAAAATAACTTCCCTGATATCATTGGAGGAAAAAATACCTGAAAAATCACCTTTGCTGTTCATCACAGGAAAGTAGTGTTGTTTTGTGCTTGAAAATATTTTTTTGAATTCACTGAACGGCATATCCTCATTTACACATCTGACCTCTTTGATCAGATGTCTTAGATTCCCGACTTTTATGGTTTGAAGAATATCCATCATAAATTCACCGGCATGGGCGGGTGAATCTATCCTTGATTTAACCTGATTTTCAAAAATAGTCCATCGCTGACACAATAAATAACAGATTGAACACACCAGAAGGCTGGGTAACAACAGATGATATGAATTGGTCATTTCACTAATAAAAATAATGGTTGAAATCGGTGTGTTGGATGCTGCTGCAAAAAAACCTGCCATACCCACAATGACAAATGAGCCCGGATGGGTGACAATCGTCGGCATCAGCAAATTAAATATTTTCCCGACTGCTCCCCCCATGGCGCCCCCTATGACAATTGACGGGCCGAATACCCCGCCGCTGCCACCGGAACCAATGGAAAATGAGGTGGTAAATATTTTCCCCAATGCCAAAGCGATCAAGGTGGGTATGGCCACCTGGTTGTAAATTGCCTGCTGGGCAATGCCATAGCCGAATGCAAGGGTATAGGGAAGAAAAAATCCGATAATTCCCGTGATCAACCCCCCGATAGCCGGTTTAAAATGGTTGGGAATTGAAAGTTTCTTAAAAAGATCAATCACCCCGTAAAAAACTTTAATATACAAAATTGCGGTGAGGACCAGAACACCGGAAAGGACTATATAGGGGCCTAACTCCAGTGGATTTCGAAATATAAAATCCGGCGATTCAAACAAAGAACCCCATCCGAAAACAAGGCAGAACGTGCAATAGGCAACAACAGAGGAAATACCGGCCGGAATAATGACTTCAGATTCAAAATCAGGATCACGGTAGAGAACTTCGGCGGCAAAAAGCGCCCCTGCCAGAGGGGCACGAAAGATGGATCCGACTCCGGCACCAATCCCTGCAGCCATCATGATCCTTCTTTCCCTTTCAGATAATTTGAATTTGGTGGCCAGAAAAGATCCAAACCCGGCACCGATTTGGGCGATGGGCCCTTCCCTGCCCCCTGACCCCCCTGTTGTCAATGTAAGGGTGGAGGCAATTGTTTTGATGAAGGGAATCCTGCCTCGGATAAGACCCCCTTTATGATGGTAAGCATCAATGGCAGCATCAGTTCCATGGCCTTCGGCTTCAGGAGCATAGGTGTAAACGATCCAGCCGCTTACCAGACCGCCGATAGCCGGCAGGATCAACAGTATCCATTTGTTAAAAGGCGTCTGGGTATGGGGCAACAGAAGATGTTCTCCTGCAGGTGCTGCCGGCCGGTATCCGGCAATCAGGTCCAGAAAATAATGCATGCCAAGACCGCATAGATAATGGAAAAGGACGGCCCCACTGCCGGCAATAATCCCGATCAAGACAAAATAAAACAGCCATCTTCCTGCAACTGCAATATCCCGCGAACCGACCTTTTCTCTGAACCCCATGAACAATTAACCTTTTCTCAGGTCATTAATGCCGCTCAATATGATATCAAACAATATTTCTACATCAGTTTCTTCAAGACAGGAAAATGCAACCCTGATATTTTTTTGTCCAATGGCAATCAAACCGGTTCCATAATTTTCAAGAAGATGGACTCTTAAACTTTCTGCATCCACATCCTTTAGACGAATACACATAAAATAACCCGAATTAAACGGATAAACATCAAAGGCATCCTTGAATTTCGGATTTTTTAAGACAGCTTTCACCTTTAAAGCCCGTGTTTTGAGAAGTTCAAATTTTTCTTGCTTATACCTGTCATAATGTTCATCAGCCATGGAGTTTAAAACAAGGGTCTGGCTTAAATGGGATGAGTTGGAAATATTTCCCCTGATACATCCGGCTGTTTTTTTTTCCAAAGCTTCAAGAACATCGTCATTTTCACCATAGACACCATAGGTAACAAATCCGATCCTGAGCCCCCAGACATAGTCTTCTTTTGTAGCGCCATCAAGCTTCACCGTCACAATCCGTTTATCTTTTCCTGCCAATAAGGAAAATATGGATTCTTTGCGGGTATCCTTCTCAAAGAAAAGCCCGAAATAAGCGTCATCACAGGCTGCGACCACATTGGTTCCCTTTTGGGCGATGTCAATGAGAATTTCTGCCACCTTTTGTGCCTCAGCAACCGTCAAAGAATATCCGCTGGGATTGTGGGGAAAATTTAAAACCGTAACAATTTTATTATTTTCTCTGGCCTGCTCACGAATCACCTGTTCAAAAGACTCTATATTAAATCGGGTCAGCTGATCGTCAAAAGCCTTGTAATGAACAATTCGTGCTTTGTTTCTGACACAAAAGGTCATGGTATAATTGCCCCACATCATGTCCGGCAGGACAATTACATCGTTAGGATCAATCCACATATCCGAAAGAATACTCACCCCATGGGTGATGCCGGAAGTAACAACAGGAAGACTGATTTTTTTAGTCGCAAGCGACGGATTTTTTTTATAAAGATCTGCCTTCCACTTTTTTCGAAACTCTGGAATACCAAATGACGGCGCATAGGGCAAATAATTATCCGGGTCAATATCTTTAATAAATTTTGTGATTGAAGAAAGACCCAATACTGTGTTTTTTTCTTTGGCTATACCAATTGTCGCATTAATTTTATGTGCTTTTTGTTTGGCTTCAGCACTCTGACTTAAAATACCTTTTGGGAAAAACAATGCTTTCCCCATATCAGAGAGCATTTCAAAAATGTGGGGATTGGATCCTTTAATTATCTTGTTGAGGTCTTGTGCAATAGGATTCATAATTCACTCTTTTAAAATGGTTGATGGGTAAAATAAACCGTAAAACATACAACAACGCATTTGAATCAAAAAAAACTCTGCAGCTTTATCAAGACTAAAACTACAGAGTTTAAATAAAACCAGTATATAAAAATTATCGTCTTTTGGAAGCTTTAATCGGGTTAATTTTTTGTTTTTTGGCTGCTTCAGCGGCTTTGATATGGGTTGCAATATTACAGTTCCCGTTTTTCCATTTTAATGACGGATCAGGAGCAGCTGTGCAATAAGCACCTGTTTCATAGTCTGAAGTTCTCGAGCATCCGTTGCATTCATCAATAATAGGAAGACAAGCACCGCCAAGATAGCTGCAGCCTTTTGTTTTCATGAATACGCAGTCGTCACCTTCTCTAACTGTTGTACAAATCATAATAATAATAATCCTGTAGTTTGAATTTATAAAAAACAAAGAAACATTGTGTTTTCTTTATCATTATTTATTTCTTAATCTCTTAAGAGCTATAAACCTTAGTCAGATATCACAGCATTAAAAAATTGTCAATATTTGAGTCTCATTTGCACGGATAATTTTTTTATATGAAAATAAGATGGAGTATTGTATATAAATGTAATGTAAATCAAATCTTAAAACCAATAAAAAGAATAGACAGCAGTTAACCATGATAATAGATAAAGCTAAAGAAGTATTGGAAATAGAAGCCGACAGTATTTTAAAATTAACCCAAACTATTGGGGCCTCCTTTGAAGCACTCGTTAATGCCATATGCGGTTCTTCGGGCCGGGTGATTATTTCTGGAATCGGCAAATCAGGACTTATCGGCAAAAAAATTGTTGCCACGCTCATCAGTACCGGTACAAATTCAATGTTTTTACATCCTGTGGAAGCCCTTCACGGTGATTTGGGAATGGTCAGTAAAGATGATGTGTTTATCGCCATTTCCAACAGTGGTGAAACCAATGAGCTCAATCAATTGCTTCCTGTGATCAAGGATATCGGGTGCAAGATTGCAGGGTTTACAGGAAAGATGGAATCAAGCATGGCAAAATCCTGTGATATGGTCATTAACACTGGAGTTGAAAAAGAAGCCTGCCCCTTTAATATGGCACCGACTTCCAGTACCACGGCACAGCTTGCCATGGGAGATGCACTGGCTGTTGTATTAATCACCAAGAAAAAATTTAAAAAAAGTGACTTTATGAAATCCCACCCGGGCGGGGTTTTAGGCCAGCGCCTGTCCTGCAGGGTGGGTGAAATCATGTTTGAAGCCTCAGGCGCTCCATGGGTATTAACAGGTTCTTCCATGGTTAAAGCCATAGAAGAAATGGATAAATTCAGATTGGGGGCCGTCCTTGTCCTTGATAAAGAAAAAAAATTAAAAGGGATCATCACGGACGGTGATATCAGGCATTGTGTCGCCAATGGCCAAACTCATCTGATCACCCAATCCGTTGACACAATCATGACTAAAAATCCGCGCACACTAACTGCCGCATCGTTTTTATATGATGCCTTGAACCTTATGGAAAAATATCAGATCACCGTGCTTCCCATTGTTGATAAACAAAACAGGCTTGACGGACTGTTGCATTTACATGACATTCTGGGAAAAGGATCTTTTCAATTTAATGGAGGGGGCAATGAAAAACTTTGATTTCTGTACCGATATTCCGACACTTGGTGAAGCAAAAATCTGCTCTCCCCTTAAACGGCATACCAAGCCGGGTGAACCTGAAAAAAGATTTGTTTCAGACAAGGCAAGAATCATTGTCGATGTTCAGACAGACCGCCTGGAAGCTAATTTAAAGAAAGCCATCAGTTTTGATCAGGCAGGCCCGCGGGAAAAAATATACTTTGATCCGAGCAAGGTAAAATGTGCCATTGTCACTTGTGGTGGATTATGCCCGGGATTAAACGATATTATCCGTTCAATTGTTCTGGAGCTTTACCACATTTACAACGTCAGAACCATTTATGGAATCAAACATGGACTTCAAGGATTCATACCTGATTTTGAACATGATGTAATGGATTTAAACCCTGATTCCGTGGCCGGAATTCAGAATACCGGCGGGTCAATGCTAGGCTCCTCCAGGGGTACCCAGGATATCGGCATGATTACAGACTGCCTTGAAAGGATGAGCATCAGTATCCTGTTCATGGTGGGGGGTGACGGGACATTAATGGCATCAAAAAAAATTGCAGAAGAAATTGAAAAACGGCAATTAAAGATTTCGATTATCGGAATTCCCAAAACCATAGATAATGATATTTATCTGGTCTCCCGATCCTTTGGGTTTGACACGGCTGTTGACGTTGCAACCCTTGCCATCAAAGGGGCTCATAATGAAGCCGCGGCATATCCCAACGGCATCGGCTTGATAAAGCTGATGGGAAGACATTCCGGGTTCCTGGCCGCAACAGCTGCATTGGCACAGCAGGATGCCAATTTTGTTCTCATTCCGGAAGTTGATATTTTCCTGTACGGAAAAACAGGTTTTTTACAGGCCCTTGAAAACAG
>JAHJLN010000390.1 GCA_018821715.1 Pseudomonadota bacterium
GGTGCGTGAATGGAAACGACATTCAGCCGATAATAAAGGTCTTTTCTGAATTTTTTCTTTTCAATGGCTTCTACCAGGTTCTGGTTTGTGGCGGCAATAATTCTGACATCTACTTCAATATTTTTGCCGCTTCCGAGTCGTTTAAACTGCTTTTTTTCCAGAAATGTAAGCAGTTTGGCCTGTATGGACAGAGGCATTTCCGCAATCTCGTCCAGGAAGACCGTCCCGTGATCGGCAATCTCCAATAATCCTTTTTTCTGCTGTTTCGCATCTGTGAACGCCCCTTTTTCATATCCGAAAAGCTCGCTTTCAATTAAATTTTCCGGTAAAGAGGCACAGTTGATTTCCATAAAAGGGGCGTTATTCCGCTTGCTTTTAAAATGGATTGCACTGGCTATCAGTTCTTTCCCTGTACCGCTTTCACCCAGGACAAGTACGGTGGTATGATCTGTTTTGGAAAGGATTTCAATCTGCTGGTAGATCTCCATCATTTTGTCACTTTTCCCCACAAGGTCGCAGAAGCGGTAAATCTTTCGATGCTGATACCGAAGATATTCAACCTCCCGTTTTAACACCTGGCCTTTAATCGCCTGGCCCACCATTTTTTTAATTTCTTCCAGCTCAAAAGGTTTGTTGATAAATTGAAAGGCCCCGCATTTGACTGCTTCAACCGTGATTTTTGTATCACCAAAAGCTGTCATGAGAATCACGGCAATGTCCGGGTCAAAGCGCTTGATTTTTTTTAAGACTTCAATTCCGTTTATTCCCGGCAGTCTTAAGTCCAGAAGGACAACAGCAGGATTGAAATTTGATATATGCGTAAGGGCCTGTTCCCCGCTGTTTGAAATTTTTACCCGGAAGCCGTCCTCCTCAAAATCCATTTTTAAGGACCGGCAAAGAACTTCTTCATCATCTACAATTAGAATTCTTTCCTGTGCCATGCGGTTACTTCCTTTTTTTTAAGTTCTCCGCAGAAAAAGCGGTTTGGTCATCCTTTTTTGGGACATCATTTGCCACGGGGAGAATCACGGTGACATTACACCCCTTGCTTTCCTTGCTGTCAATGTAAATATAGGCATTGTTTTTTTCCAAAAGTTTGTGGGCTATGGGAAGGCCCAGACCCGTTCCATTTGGATCTGTTGTAAAAAAGGGGTTAAATACCCGTGGGAGGTTTTCCTCTTTTATTCCCAAACCTGTATCGGTAAAAGAGACGGCCATATATTTATTTTCAATTGGAAAAACAGGATCAAAGGATTGGGTTATTTTTTCCTTGATCCTGTCCTGGTCCATTACCATCTTTATGGAAATGCTCAGGGTGCCGCCGCCGGGCATGGCATTCACTGCATTCAGCATCAGGTTCAAAAATACCTGTTGAATCTGCTCCCTGTCAATAAAAGCACTTGGGACAGCTTGATCATAGTTTTGAATAACCTTGATATTCAGTTTTTTTATTTTTTCCATGATAAGGTCAAGGGCTTTTTTAAGTATCTTTTTTATATCCATTGACTCAGGAAAAGTGGGGGAAGGGCCTGAAAATTTCAGCAAATCCGTAACAATATTATTGAGACGGTTTATCTCACTTAACACCCCTTCAAGAAGAAGCTTCTGTGATGGGCTTGTTAATTTTTTGGCCAGAACCTGGATACTTGTTTTCATTCCAGCAAGGGGGTTTCTGATCTCATGGGCAATTCCGGCTGACAGCTCCCCTAAAGAGGCCAGTTTATCAACCCGTACCATTAATTCCTCCATTCGTTTTCTAAGGGTGATATCCCGGATATCGGCAATGGCACCGATGACGCTGCCGCTGCTGTCATTGAGCAAAGAGGTGTTGATTTCAATGAAAACAGGCTCGCCGTGGTGATTTAAAAAATCAATGACCTGGTGTTCGATGTTTTCTTTTTTTCCAAGCGTTAACAACAACAATGCCAGGGGATTTTTTATCCTTGGCAGGAGGGTTCCCAAAGTTTTGTTATCCATTAAATCCTTTGACAGGGAAAAGATTTTCCGGGCGCTTTTGTTGATCGAGGTTACGTCACCCTTGCGGTTCACAGTAATAATTCCGCTTGTTACACTTCTGAAGATATCATCATTAAAGGTTTTGAGTTCGACAATTTCCTGCATACTTTTTTTTAATCGGGTGGCCATCTTGTTAAATTCTTTTGCCAGCCCCTGGAATTCATCTGATGATTCAATCCGGATGGTCTGATTCAGGTCACCGCCTCCAATGGCCCTGGCCCCTGTGATCAATTGACTGATGGGATGGGTCAGGCTTTTGACAAACAGGAGTGAAACAAAAATGATCAGGATGATGATCAAGGCTGAAAATGTCATCATGCTCTGCCGGAGCTTAATAATATCGGCCATGAATTCCGAGCGCTGCAATGTAATTCCCACGCTCCAGTTCTTTATCCTGCACGGTGTGAAGACCATGTATTTTTTTTTATTTTTAAACAGGTATTCTCCAAACCCGCGTTCTCCCGACTGCATTTTTTTTATCAGGTTTGCTAGGTTGGCATCTCCGTTTTCAATAAATGTATTATTTAAATTCAAACTTTGGTCCGGGTGGTATATGAGGTATCCGTTGCCGTTGAGAAGGAAGGAATACCCTTGAGTGCCGATCTTTAAACTTGAGACAAACAAAGTAAAGGCGGACAACTTGATTTCAAAAACAAGGAGGCCCACTGGTTTTTTTTTATCCTCAAAATCATAAATCTTTTTGGCAAGAATCAGGAATGAATCACCAAAGTGCTTGTCCAGAATAATGTCTGATAAAAACATCTCCTTTTCACGGGCAGCAGTGAACCAGTCTTCAGTATCAAACACTTCCGGGGTTTGATTGCCATCCCCGGGGATGCTTAAAATAGACCTGCCCTGAAGATTGATTAAATGAATCTGTTTATAATACCGGTTCTTTTTTTCGTACTCCTGGACCAGTCTCTTTGCCGTATCCAGCTTCTGGCCAAATTCAAACTGTAGAAACGACAGCTGGATAAAGGGAAAATTTGACAACAGGTTGATATCTTTTTCAACGACCTCAAAAAAAATATCGATCTGTTGGGCGGTTTTATCGGCAAGATTGCCCAGTTGCTCCCTGGTCTGTAATAATAATGCGTTTGAAGCACTGTTATAGGCAAAAATCCCAACAAGAATCTGTGGCATAACGCCTAAAATAACAAAAATGGCAATGAACTTTGAGCGGATGCTGGAAAAGAGATGATGCCGTGTAAAAATAGCACTTTTCAAATAACCCCTCCATGATATTATCACCTGCCAAGCCAGTGTGTCTTAAGTTCGTTACTATCTGTTCCCGGGATAGTCAATTAAAATAATTGGGAAAGCAGTCTGTGATGCGGAACGGGAGTTATCTTCACGGGGTTGTCTGATAAAACACTCCTGTTTGCGGCAGGGGCAAAAGGGTAAAAGTGCAAAAAAATATCAGAGGCTGTCCCAGAGATCGAGTGCATCATTACCGGAGCTTTGCATTGACAGGGATTCATATTCTTCTACCAGTTTTGACAGCTCGTTGAATCGCTCATTATATTGCCGGATGCAGTGGCTCATCTCTTTGCTCCAGTCAAGAGGATGACAATACAACAGGGTCTCATGATTTTCTTCCCAGTTTTTATCTGTATCAAGACCATGGGTAATGAGCAGTTTCCCAAGGGGGGACAAAATTTTTTTCAGTGCTGTTTCAAGGATTTCAGGGCCCCGGCTGCCTTTAACAAGGTATTGGTCGGTTGGAAAATCTTTAGCAACAAGGGTTTCTCTTGTATGAAGCCACAGTTGGCCTTGCTTAACAATCTTATCAACCATGTCTGAGATATTGTCAATCATATCGTTTACCTGATTTTTGATCGGCGTAAGACCCAATTTTCCCAGGGTGATAGCCTTTTTGGCATTTGAAGAGATGGCGAAGCGGACTTTTCCCTCAATGCTTTGGGCAGCAAATCGTTTGCATTCAACCAGGAATTGCTGCTGTAAAAAATCAAGTTCAATTTTTTTGCTGTCAATTTCGAAAAGTTTTTCTTTAACATCCCGGGCCATTAAATATCTCCTTCATATGGGCAAATCAACATATAAAATGCAATGGTTTCGAAAAGTTTCATTTTTGTATCTGTATATCTTTAAAGCGATGGATTAATCAATCGTTTTTTGTGGATTTATAAAATTACATGGACAGATGCCAGAAAAATATCGCTAAATCAATAAAAAGGGCTTATAAATATAAGCATACCATATAAAAAATGAGTTGATGATATAAACAGTTGATGAAAAAGAAAAGCGAGAAAAGGATTTTGAAAAAAAAACTCAATGACCTGATATGGGATATTGCCGCTTGCGGGCTTCCAAAGGATCATGACCTGGAAACCCTTAGAAAACTGATACTGTTGAATTTTATTTTAGGCCTGAGTTGCTTTTTTTTATTTCCCCTTGGCACCATGGCTTTTTTTCAGGGTAATTTGTTGTTGTGTGCCATGGATTTTATTATGGGACTATTTGTAATCATTGCATTGGGGTGGATGAGAAAGCAAAAAACCCCAACGGTTATCAGTTATATAGGCGTCCTTGTCACCGGGTTGTTTTATTTATTTCTTGTTGCAAACGGAGGGGTGAATCAATCTGCTTTTGTCTGGTGTTTTACGTTTCCAGTGATGTCCATTTTTCTGCTGGGAGGACAAAAAGGTGTCATGGCGTCTGCGATATTGATCCTGTCGGTAATTGTCATTTTCATTCTGGGCCGTCATGTCCCTTATATATCCCGGTATCCTTTTGATCTGTGCTTACGATTTGTTGCAGCCTATTTTATTATCACGCTTTTTTCCTTTGTAATGGAGCAGGCAAGATCAGGGGTTCAGGCAAAGCTGACACAAACCAACATAGATCTGAAAAAGACGTTGGAAGAAGTGAAAACCTTGAGCGGGTTGCTCCCGATTTGTGCCCAGTGTAAGAAAATCAGGGATGACAAAGGGTACTGGAACCAGATAGAAGGATACATCCAGAAACATTCTGAAGCAAAATTCAGTCACGGCATGTGCCCTGAATGCCTGGAGGAACTTTACGGCGCTGAAGACTGGTATAAAAATATGAAAAAGAGCAAGGCAAAATAGAAATGGCTGTAATTTTCACGGGGTTGTCTGATAAAAGCATGGATCATTTCTTGACACACGGCCATACAAATCATAGGGTTGCAAAAGATATTTTAAAAGGATAAACAATTCCCATGGTGCAAAGATTACCATACAAAATTAATTTTAAAAAAGGCAGTGACACTGGATTTACATTGATTGAAATGGCAATGGTCATGGTGATTGTGGGAATTGTTATCTCCATCATGATGACGGTGTTGCCTTCAGTTATTAAAACCGGCAAGTTAAAAGAAGCCCGGGCCAATCTTGAAAAATATGACAACGCACTTAAAGGATATGCCATCATCAATTTAAGGCTGCCATTTGCAGATTCAAACGGGGATGGTTTTGAAGATGCCGGTTTTGACGGAGATTTGCCCTATAGAACATTGGGGTTGTCCAATGGGAATGATGTCTGGGGGTATCGAGTTAAATATGCCGTATATGGCAGCCTGACGGGTACGCCAATAGATAAGGCAGCGCTTCTGGTCATACTTGGCGCTCTTCCTTCCCCTCCCACAGGAGCGAACTTTAATTCAACTATTGTTTATACCACTGATTCTGATACTTGTGCGGGTGCCAACGGGAATAACTCATCAAACCAGGCTTATGTGATTGCAAGCGGCGGGCCCAAAGATCTTGACGGAAACAACAGTCCCTTTGATCTGTGTACGGGAACGGCTGGGGCCGGCTTTAATGCAGACAACAAAATCCAGGCCCTTAACTATGACGACATTGTCAGGGCGTTATCCATTACTGAATTCGGAAACATAACCTGCGGGCCTTAAGTAAGGATTACATGGTGCTCAGGTTCCCCACAAGGTCGTAAATCGGCAGGAACAGCCCGGCCATAATGATGGCAAACATAATGCCTGACACAACAAGCACAACCGGTTCAATGATTTTTCCAAGGTTTGCCACAAGGCTTGTCAGTTTTTGCTTGTAATCCTGGGCAATATAGTTCAACTGGTCGGGCAGGGTCCCGCTCATTTCTCCGATATTGATCATTCTGCAGATGAATCTTGGGAAAACTTTGGCTTTGGTAAATGAATCGGAAATGGTTGTCCCGGATGAAAGATTTTCTTTGATCTCCCTTAATCTGCCTCGATAGACTTCGCTTCCTATGGATTCTTCAAGGATTTTTACCGATTGAATGATATCAATTCCTGCATTCAAAAGAAGCGAGAAGTATTCTGTAATAAAGGCAAGGGATGAGGCTTGAATCAGGGTGCCGGCAATGGGGGTCTTTAAAAGAACAGTGTCCACAACTTTTTTAAAGGGTTTAACGTTTTTGTATAAGGTGGTGATGGCAAAGACAAAGACAGCAATAAAGATGATGATGTGGAAAAAGTACGCCTGAATAAAGTTGGAAATACCGATAATAAAGATCGTCAAAGGCGGCAGAGTAACATCCATATCTTTAAAAAGGCTTACGATTTTGGGAACAACATAATAAAACCAGAAGATCATGCCCCCGCCCATGGTGATAACCACAAAAAACGGATATAGGAGTGCCTGCTTGGTATCACTGATGATGGCGTGTATCCTTGTTAAATGGTCTGCCGCATCTTTCAACCGGTCATCCAGGGTCCCGGATTCCTCACCGATCCTGATAAGATACATGGCTGTTTTTGGAAAAAGGTGACTTTGGCGTTCAACAGCAGCAGAAAAACTGGAACCGCGTTGAATGCTTAATATGATATCGCTGACATCGCTCTCAAAATCGGGCCGGTCAGAGCTGACAGCCGACTCCTCAAGCGCTGTGGCAAGGGGCATGCCGGCTTTGAGCATCATGGAAAGATTGTTAAACCATTCGGCAAGAAATTTTCTTTCGATTTTTTTTCGGATGCCTTGCTTTATAAGTTTGAAAATAAAAGAAGAGAAAGTCCCCATTTTTTTTACAAAGATGGTGGTGTTTTCACCGCTTTCCAGATATGAGATGGCAGAGAGGATGTCTTCGTAGGGAAGATTGACAACTCCTGAGACAACCTCACCGGATGCTTTCATCATCTTGTATCTGAAATAATTCATGGACATTTTTTATACCTGTTTTAAATTGCCGATCACACGGATGGCTTCCTGGATACTTGTGATTCCCATTTTTGTCTTTTGGGCGGTCACATCGAAAATATCCTTAAACCCTTTATCCTTTGCCTTGGCGGTAATGTCATTGAGCCCATTTTCTGCTTCAATCATTAATGACAGTTCGGAATCTATGGCTAAAAATTCATAGACAAGGGTTCTGCCGAAATATCCGGAGTTATTGCACAGATTGCAGCCCTTTCCGCGATACAGCCGGTCAATGGTCGGATCCTTCAGGTATTCAAGCTCCCATTGCTCGGGTGTATATTCTTCCTTGCAGGTTCTGCAGATTCGTCGGATCAGCCTCTGGCTGACAACACCGATCAGGGAGTCGGAAATCATATACGGCTTTATCCCAAGATCCCTGAGCCTTGGAATCGCACCAATGGCACTGTTTGTGTGAAGGGTGGACAATACCAGGTGGCCTGTGCTGGATGCGGAAATTGCTGTGCCGGCGGTTTCCGGGTCCCTGATTTCACCCACAAGAATGACATCGGGGTCATGTCTTAGAAAGTGGCGGATGGCATTTGAAAACGTGTAACCTGCTTTTTCATTGACCTGGGTCTGCCGTAAAAGGGACATATTGACTTCAATGGGGTCTTCAACCGTGAGAACGTTTTTTTCAAGCAGGTTAAGGCACCGGATACCTGCATACAGGGTGGTGGATTTACCCGAGCCTGTGGGACCGGTTAAAAGAATAATGCCAAAGGGCTCGTTAAACATTTTTTTTACCCGCTCAATGTCCTCGTCAAAAAATCCCAGTTCTTTCAGGCCCATGAAAGATCTGCCCACAGGAAGCACCCTTAAAACCATATTTTCACCATAGGGGGAGACTTCTGTGGATGCCCGGAATTCGTATCGATTGCTCAGGACGGATTCTGAAAATCGGCCGTCCTGGGGGATTCTCTGCTCGGCAATATCCATATCTGCTTTCATTTTCAAGGTAGACACAAGCCGGCCAATGGAAGAGGGGAAGGCCAGCACAGACTGCATGACCCCGTCAATTCGAAAACCGATATTCAACGTCTGCTCCATGGGGCGTAAATGAATATCCGTGGCCCTCATTTTTATGGCCAGATGGAGGATATGCCGGGTAAGGTTATCCATGCTCCTTGCCATTTCACTGTCATGGGACAACAGGCGGATTTCAGACTCAATCGCCTGTTCAACCGGGTTTTCAAGAAAATAGAAAAATTTATTAATGGCATTGATGATTTTGCTTTTTTCAGCAATATAAAATCGAGGGGTAAGTCCGGTATTTCTGTTGACCAGCTGGCCGATCTTGGGATCATTTAAATTGCTGACAGCAATATCAACATATTTTTCATCCACATTATAGGGCAGAAAAATATTATTCAGGCACAGTTTCTTATTAAAAAGTTTTAAAAGCTTTTCTTCTGGAAGCAGTTCGTCCACATCCACATAAGGAATATTTTCCTGCTGTGACAAAACCGAAACAATATCCATCTCCGTGGCAAAGCTTAATCTTTCCAATACTTCGCCAAGCATTTCCTTTGTTATTTTTTGTTCTTTTAAGGCAAATTGAATGTGTGCTTCATTAATTATCCCTTTTTCCTGCAACAGCATTCCAAGTGGTTTCTTTCTGGGCTCATCCATCATCAAGATCCTTATTGTTTGTCATGCGGGTTCATCATCTCGGGTCCCTGTTTGCCAGCATAAAAATGGTTTCCGGGCCCGGGAAACCGGTAACCTGAAGATTGTTCTGCCTTTGAAATTCTTTTACACTCTTCATTATAATTTGTCCAACAATACCATCAATATTATAGTCATACAGGTGAACCTTGGATAACAGTTTTTGAAGCTCACGGATTTCTTCTCCCCTGTAACCGGCATAGAACTTGACGATTTTTAACCAGGGTTTCCAGAAAAGGTAGAACTCGGTTTTTTGACCCGCAGGATCAATGCTTGACAGAATATCAAAGTTTCCTCTGACAGGGGGTGTGACGGTATCAAGCTTGATCAGGTGCAGGCCGGTCTGATCAAAAATCGTATCCCTGATGTCATGGAGGTTTTTCTGGTTCAATGCCTGCTGGAATTGAAGGGAATAAGATTCCAGGCCATAGGCCGATAGAAAGGATGCAACAGACGCGGTAACAATCGTTTCTGGTGTTGGCGGTTGTACCATTGTTGCAGCGGCAGGGTTGTCTTTATTGTCCGGTAAAATAGCACTATCGGCCGGTTTTTCAATTATGGCAGCATCGTTTTTAACAGAGGCTGTTTCTTTTTTGTCTGAATAATAGTAAAAAAAGAGGGTTCCGCCCCCCATTCCAAGAATAATGACAATCAGCAGGAGAATAATAAAAGAGGCCGCAGGACCGGTATTTTTCCAGGCCGGTATATCAAGGTCCAGCTCTTTGTTCGCCTTTATAATAAATTGGGGTTTGATGGTGTATGTGGTTCCTAAAAAGGCATAGTGCAGGGCCTGGTCCATGAGAATATTCACTTTGCGAAGATTGCCGGATGTCAATTGATACAATTTTTCAAGGGCACGGGTTTTTATGATAATTTTGCCTGAATCCCCTGCCATATTCAATTTAAAGTGAAGATACTTTCCCATCTCGGATTTTTGCAGCGGAAGAGGGCTTTGCCTTATGGCAACCCGGCTTTTAAGCTGTCGAAGTTCATGGCGATTGAGCTTGTCCACAAGTTCCGGCTGGCCGACAAGAAGGATCTGGACCAGCTTTTCCCGGTCTGCCTCAAGGTTGGATATCATCCTGATCAGTTCCAGGCTTTCAATCGTCAGGTTCTGGGCGTCATCTATGACAATGGCGCAATTAATGCCTTCGTTGTTTTTTTTCAATAAAAAATCATTGAGCCGTTTCATGAGAATTGGAAGATCATTCCTTGTCTCTTCCACCGTCATTCCAAAATCTTTGATAATTTCTTTTAACAGGCTGTTTTCCTGGTAAAAGGACTGGAAAACCAGCGAGGTTTCAACATGATGCTGCGCTAGAATGTGAATAATCCTTCGGCTTAATGTTGTCTTACCCAGCCCGACTTCACCGGTTAAAAGCATAAATCCTTTTCTTGAAAGAATGGCCTGGGTGAGTTTTGTGATAACAGCATTACTGTGCTGGGAGATATAAAAGTCAGTATTGTCCGGGGCAACAGGAAAGGGAGGGTGTGAAAGCCCTAAAAATTCCAGGTATTTTTCGTGGTTATAATTCCCAGATGCCGGCATAGTGTTCATTGTCTTTTTGAAGTTTTCCTTTTAATTTTCCACTGTTTTTGCCAGGCTGCCCGTCGATATTCTTATCTAACATGTTAAATGTTGTTTTGGAAAGCCCATAAAGAATGATCTTTTTTTCAAAGCACAATAAAAAAATATCCTGGTTTTTTGAATATCCGATTTTTGAGAGTTGATACACATAGGGCCGTCCGGTGTTTGATGATGGCACTTCTATCTGGAGAGTGTTCATCAGATGGACCAGATCGTCCATGTACCGGACATGGTTTTTACCGGAAAAATGAGGCAGGATGATATCTTGTGCAAAAAGTCTTGTTAAAGCGCTTTCCCATTTTAATAGATAATGGCTGTAAAATTTGAAATCTGTCGAGTAGTTAACAGCTTTTATGCCTGCAACGATAACGATGAGGGCTAACACCGTGTAGAGGAAAAACGATGTCAAAAGGTTGGTTGTCTTTGCGAACCCGGACATAAGATCTCCGCTTGCTCTTATGGTTTTACAGCATATTGAGCAGGTCATCAATCGCGCTTTGGGAAGGATAAAGATCCTTGAGCCGTATCAGCCGTTGCCTGGCATTTTCAAGTTTTTGTTCCCTGATTTCAATAATGGCCATATTGATATTGGCTTCAAAATCAGTGTTGTCTTTTGCAAGGACCTTATTTAAAAGCGTTTTGGCAAAGGCATAATTTTCTTGTCTGATTTCCTTGAATGCTTTGAGCTTCAAATAATACGCGCTGGTATTGTCCTGATTCCCTGTCAGTTGATCTAAAAGGGTGTTGGTGCGAAAAATATCATTTTTTTCAATGGCATCTTCCAGGTCGGCTGCAAGCGATGCAATATCTGAAATTTTTTTGGTTCTTTTTTGTTTTGCAAGTCTTGCCACCTCTTGCAGGGCTTCTTTTTTTTCCTCAAGGGAAACTGTTTTCAGGGGGGGGAAAACTGGTGTGTTTTCTTTTTGAACTTCAGGATCTGATGTTTTATCACGATTTGTCTGCAAGGCGGGTTGAACCGCAGGCGTTGAAATGTCAGCAGCAGCTGACGGTGAAAGGTGATCAAAGGTTTTGGCTGTTTTCTCCACAGGAGAATAAACGCTTTTTAAAGAGGGAAGAAATTGATTCTTCAAGGGCAGAATTGGGACATTCTGCGGTGCATCGGGAATATCCATCATATCCGTACCTGTCTTGTCCTTTGCCTGATGCATGAAATATTCAGGTACTTTAAATTTGTCCGGTTTCTTTGATGCTAAGGGGTCGCCTGGAGACGGCGGTCCGGCACCCGGGGCTGCGGCATGCCCTGTGGCAGGTTCGCTGCCGGGAGGTGCCTCAAGCCCATCTTCTTGCGGAAGTAACATATCATCGCCCGGCAGTCTGTCTGCCTTTTGATGTTGCACAACAATGGCATTATTGCTGCTCGAAT
Organism: Pseudomonadota bacterium; assembly: GCA_018821715.1. Lineage (GTDB taxonomy): Bacteria > Desulfobacterota > Desulfobacteria > Desulfobacterales > Desulfobacteraceae > Desulfobacula. The sequence continues at coordinate 11,834 of JAHJLN010000390.1, forward strand.
CAAGGTAGCCTTTTAAAAAGGATAACGCATAAAAACTGATGAGTCCAAATCCCACAAGGGTTGCAAAAATGAGCAATGCCCCCATTGGAGAGAAAATCAGTCTTTTAAAGGTATATACATTCCTTTGGTGTTGAAGCTTGGGGTGCTTCAGATCTTCTTGTTCAGACGATCTGTTTTTCAAGGTTTTAAGTTTTTCAAAGATAATGCTCATGGCCGCCTTTAAATGATACGCACATTTAAAATAATCACCAGCTCTTTGCGCTCTTCACTCATATATTCATTTTGAAATATATACCCCAATACAGGGATTTTAGATAAAACAGGAACGTCCTTGTCTCTTTTGACATCCTCGCTGCTGATCAGCCCGCCCAGAACAACGATATCTCCGTCATTGATTGAGATAGTGGTACTGATTTCCTTTATTCCCACCTTTGGCAGTGATATGGTTACACCGCCGCCAACACTTTCCGGGTTATCAATGGATTCAGTATCCACATCGCTTTTTACAGGATTGATTAAAAGGGTGATTTTCCCATTGGATTCAATAAAGGGGATAACCCCCAGGATCAGTCCGTCAAATACAGTGGAGACTTCAACTTCAGTGGTTTCCGTTTGACCCAGTTCTGTTTTTTCAACGATGGTCTCGACACTTTTTTTATAGGAGATGGAGTCCCCGACACTGATAACGGCAGGA
>JAHJLN010000041.1 GCA_018821715.1 Pseudomonadota bacterium
CACAGACATCAATGTCCTTTTTTCTTCCGGCAAGACTATTGATGAAGCACTTTTTGAAGAGTTGGAAGAACTGTTGATCACCTCAGATCTTGGCATTGATATTACCCTGGAAATGATGGAAAGAATAAAGAAAAAAGCTAAAAAACTATCCAGTGCCGATGAACTTAAACAGGTATTAAAACAAGAATTGATTGCCTTGTTTCCTGAAGCTTTGGATACCACAAAAGAAAGACAGATCACAAAACCCCATGTCATAATGGTTGTCGGCGTCAACGGGACCGGAAAAACCACAACCCTGGGGAAACTTGCCATGAAATTCACCGCCCAGGGGAAAAAAGTACTTATTGCTGCTGCAGATACCTTCAGGGCTGCAGCAATTGAACAAGTCGAAATCTGGGCAAATCGATCCAATGCATCCCTGGTTAAACATAAAGAGGGCGCTGATCCTGCGGCTGTTGCCTATGATTGTGTGGAAGCATCCCTTGCAAGGGATATTGATATCGTATTAATTGATACTGCCGGCAGGCTTCATACCCAAAAAAATCTAATGGAAGAGCTCAAAAAAATAAAACGATCGGTAAATAAAAGACTGCCGGGTGCTCCCCACGAGGTGTTAATGGTTTTGGATGCAACGACCGGACAAAATGCCATTTCCCAGGCAAACCTGTTTAATGAAGCTGTAACGCTGACCCAGATTGCATTAACAAAACTTGACGGAACTGCCAAAGGCGGTATTGTTGCTGCCATTGCCAGCACGATGAAACTGCCCATAACATATATTGGCGTGGGTGAGCAGATTGAAGACCTTCAGGAGTTTGATCCAACATTATTTATCAATGCATTATTTGATTAAGATTTCAAAAGGATTTTTTTTGACATGTTTGGGATTGAAAATTACTTGGGATTTATTATGGCTGCCGTTATTCTCAACCTGACCCCGGGAGCGGATACCCTTTACATCCTGACCCGGAGTGTTTCCCAGGGAAAAAATGCAGGACTGGTATCGGTTGCAGGAATCATGTCCGGCTGTATTGTTCATGTTCTTTGTGCTGCTTTTGGGTTATCCATGATTTTATCAACCTCAGTCATGATCTTTACTCTGGTTAAATGGACCGGGGCGCTTTATCTGATTTATCTTGGTTTAAAACTGGTTTTTCAAAAAAGTAAAGCATTTGAAACCTCTCCATTAGAAGAAACAGTCAGCGATCTTAAAAAAATATACAAACAAGGGGTGCTCACAAATGTCTTAAATCCCAAAGTGGGATTATTTTTTCTCTCTTTTCTGCCCCAGTTTATCAACCCGGATCATGTAAACGGGCCAATGCCTTTTCTCATTTTAGGCACCACCTTTCTTGTAACCGGAACGCTTTGGTGTCTTTTTTTAACCCGGACTGCCGCCAAAATGACAAACACCTTGCGGCACAACAAAATAGCTGGAGCCCTGTTGCAGAAGCTTTCCGGAATAATTTTTATCGGATTTGGATTAAAACTTGCCTTTGGCAAGGATTGATTATTCAAATGATTTGTGCCAGAATGATGGTGTTGTTCTCATTGTCTGTGTTCTTTGGTGTTCCAAATATTTTCATAAACCACGGGTTATAGGTGAAATCATGAAATTATCACGAAAAGAAATCAAAACCCTGTTAAAAGAATGGAACCTTGCCTGGGAAAAGCATGACCTTGATAAGGTCATGGCGTTTTTCCATGAAGATGTTTTTTTTGAAAACTGGACCGGTGCGTATGTAAAAGGCATCCATACGCTTAGAAAAGCCTGGGAACCCTGGTTTAACAATCATGGTGATTTCAGATTCATAGAAGAGGAAACCTTTATTGATGAGCAGCTCCAAAAGGTTCTGTATCGATGGATTCTTGAATGGCCCTCACCTGAGCCGGGTTTTGAAGACAGGACTGAAATCAGGAAAGGCGTTGATGTTATCCATTTTAAAGATGGGAAAATTATTAATAAACTGACCTTTGTAAAAACAACGGTTGAGATTGATAACAAAAGACTGCCCTTGCATTTATAGGCAAAATGAAAAACAAGAATTTATTTAACGTCATTATATTAGGAGTTGGTTATGGCGAATATTGAAATATTTGAAGCCAATCTTGATCTTACGCTTCACTCCCAGGCGGTCCTGGAATTATTGAACGCCTATGCACAAGATCCCATGGGAGATGGGAAGCCATTGACCCAGGAGGTTTTAAAAGAATTAATTCCCGGACTTTTACAGCATCCTACGACCATTATATTTCTTGCTTTCCATGACAGCAAGGCTGTTGGAATAATGACCTGCTTTAAAGGATTTTCAACCTTTCAGGCAAGAGCGTTGATTCATATCAGTGATTTTTATTTGCAGCCCGATTTCAGAGGATTAAAAATCGGTCAAAAGCTTTTAGCAACTGTTGAAAAAAAGGCCGTTGACCTCAACTGCTGCAAAATTACGCTGGAAGTCCAGGAAAACAATGACCATGCCATGCGGATTTATAAAACTGCAGGGTTCAATCAGGAAGTACATGTAGCAGAAGCCGGTGGTGTCATATTATTTTCAAAACCCGTATCAAAATAACGACAAAATAATATGCAGCAGACATCAAAAAAAGACATCCCTGTTATTCTTACGGCATTCGGTACCACTGCCAGGGCATTTTTAACTTATGAAAAAATGGATCTGGCGTTTAAACAGGCTTTTCCAGATCAACAGCTTTACTGGGCCTATTCATCCAGAATGGTCAAACACGCCATGAAAAGAAAAAACAGGCCGGACCTGAAAGACCCCCTTGAAATGGCGCAATCCCTTGCAGAAATGGGGCATGAATGGGTGGTCATGCAGTCACTTCACCTGATCTGCGGCCATGAATTTGACCGCCTGGTCACAGAACGCTCCCATGTCAATATCCGATCATCCATGGGCCTGCCCCTTCTGACCTCTTACATGGATTATGAAAAAACAGCAGCAGCCCTGGCGCCGCTGTTCCCCCAGGACCAGACCCGGGCGATACTCCTGGTGGGCCATGGCACTGACCATCCGGCCTGGACCGCATACCCTGCCCTTGAAGGCATCCTGCGCCGGCAGTACGGCCAACGGCTCTTTGTAGGAGTGGTGGAAGGGTATCCGGGCATGAACCACACCCTGGAAAGAATCAAAAAAGCCGGATTTAAAAAACTCTGCCTGATTCCCCTGATGCTGGTGGCTGGCGTCCATTTTAAACAAGACCTGACCTGCGATGAAGACTCCTGGCAGAAAACCTTTGAAAAACACGGCATAGACGTCTCCATGGTTGACCACGGAATCGGTGACATGAAAGCCATCATTGATATATTCTGCAATCATATATCAGATGCTCTGGATGTTATTGCGCTGTAACTGACTTAAACAAAACTGCATACAGCAGGCGATATCTTTTTTTTATTACTCTTTTCGCCCGGCACCACAGGCCGCAAGACCGATGACGGCCAGGACAGACAGAACAGCCATCCATTCAATGCCGGATGAGGTCATGCGGGTGGCGTCATCCGGCGTGTCGATTATTTCCATTTTATAGCCTTCAACAATGTCTGAATCCTTGCTGTTTTCAGAAGAATCCTTTTGATCGGATTTTGATTTCTCTGCTTTGGATTTTAAAGCAGGCGCGGCCAGTTTTTCCAGCAGGGCTTTTCGATCCTTGACCAATTCTTCCATGGATTTGCCGGCCATTTTTTCAACTGCCAGTTTGAACTGCTCTACCAGTTCCGGGCTTAAGACACCTGGTATGGAAATGATGGAGACCACCATCTGGTTAAGCATGGGGTTGTTGCAGGTGTGGTCACAGCAGGCAACGCCTTTTTCAATCACGCTTGTAGCGTATTGGGCTGCCAGGGTTTCCAATACTTTTTGGTCAGGTTTCCAATAGCCTTTCCTGGTGGTTTCAAGCATTCTGGCTGTTATAGACTGAAATGCCCAGGGAGAAGCTTTTTTAAAGAACTGGTCCATTTTTAGACCGTATTTATCCTGGACATAGACTTCATAGGTCTGCTGCCACTTGGCTGCATCCACTTTTTCAGGCGTGGTCATGTTCCAGCCCCACAGGTGTTCAACAAAATCAGCCATTGCTTTGGCACCGGCATAGTCTTCTTTTTTCATTGCCTGTATCCATGCAGGATTCAGATACCGGGAGCGCATTTCACGGCCCAGGGTTTTTGCCATATCTTCGATCTTGACCTGTCCTTTTTTCTGTTGCTGGGTGATCAGGGTTTCAGGAGATTTTTTGGATTCATGGCGCACAGCCATGGAAAGACCGCCAAGGTACTGGAACATGTCGTCATTGTCCAGAAGGCCATAAACATTGGAGGATCTGGAATGAACAGTGACATCAACATCGGCAAGCTGTTCTTTTAAAAGGTCTTTTGCCGGAAGGCCCCATTGATCTGCACCAAATGCAAAACCCATCCGGTTTTCAAACACGTCAACCACCTGACCGGAATTTTCCCACTTGGAAGAGCCTGCTGCCATTTCTGAGATCCCGTTTCCGTAAGACCCGGGAGTTTCCGAAAAAACACGGAATTGTGACAGTTCCGCAGCTTTTTTCGGGTCCATGCCCTGTTTGATGAGCCGTGTTTTTATCTGCCGGTTATGCCTGGCGATCAGATTTTCAACATCCGTCTGCCGGGCTGCCAGGCGGATCGCCTTGTCCAGAAACTGCATTTTTTCAGGGAAAAGATCCCGGTACAGGCCTGATGCAGTGATCATGACATCAATTCTCGGGCGGTTGAGTTGGATTGCGGGAATCAGGTCAATGCCAACCACCTTTCCTGCTTTTGACCACCTGGGGTGTATGCCGATCAGATACAGAATGGTGGATTCATTTACCCCTTCGTTACGAAGGGTTTCAACTGCCCACAGGACCACGGCAACTTTTTGGGGATAGGACTTATTTTTCATCAAATGGTTGTCAATGATCTGTTGGGCCGCTTTTTTCCCAAGTTCCCAGGCTGCAGGACTTGGGATTTTGCCCGGGTTGAACCCGTAAAAATTTGAGCCTGTGGGAAGCGCTTCAGGGTTTCTGACAGGATCATTTCCAGGGCCGGACGGGATGTATCTGCCGTTCAGTCCGTTGACAAGACTGTTGATTTCATTGGCCCCGGACATTGCAAGCCTGGCAGCAAGATCTTTTTTTGTCTGGTCAGGATTGAATTTTAAAATAGCCTCTGCCATTTCACGGGCCTGGTCAGGATCAGGCGACCGGCCAAAGGTGTGCATGCCAAAAGGAATCAGATTTTCCTTGATGTCTTCAAGATAATGGCCAAGTTTCCGGACGGTTTCATCCCGGAGTTCATCTGGCTGGACTTCATCTGAATTCCGGATATCTTTTAAAATGCCGGTCTTTTCGGCAAGGGTCGCAAGCTCCTTAAGTTTTTCTTCTGCTGTGACGCTACCTCTGGCCCTGGCCCGGTCATACTCGTTTACCAGTTCTGCCATGCGGCTGTATTCTTCATAAAGGTCTGCTTTTTTCAAGATCGGGGTCAGATGGGAAATCATCACTCCTCTTCCCCGCCGTTTGGCCTGGATGCCTTCGCCCACATCATCCATAATATAGGGATAAATATTGGGGATATCGGTGATAAGAACTTCCGGCGGGCAGGAGGGCGAAAGCCCGACCTGCTTGCCCGGGGTCCATTCATAGGTGGAATGGGTGCCCAGATGGATCATGGCATCCGCCTTGAAGATTTTTGACAGCCACAGGTAAACTGCCAGGTACTGGTGGTGGGGATAAAGAGTAGTATCATGATACAGTTTCATGGGGTCATCCCCCCATCCGCGGGTAGGTTCGGGAAGCATTATGATGTTTTCAACCTGAACAGCCGGGATAATGAAGTCTTTGTTATGAATCATTATCCCGGATGCTTCAGGTCCCCCCCACTGTTTAACTACCTTGTCCTGAAACTCTTCAGGCAGGTCTTTAAACCAGTGTTTGTATGTCTCAACCGGCAGTCTCACCACCTTGCCGGAAGACATTAATGTATCAAGTTCACCCGGTGCCCAGGATCCGATATTTCTTGCCGAGGTCATAATCAGGTTTTTTATTTGTGTTTCACAAAGGGGCGAACCTGTGGTATAGCCGTCTGTTTTAAGGGCACCCATGATGTGTTCAAGGCTTTTAAACACATTGAGGTAGGAAGCACCGATATTCTGTTTTCCCTGGTGGTGGTTGTAGAACAAAATGGCAATCTTTTTCTCCTTGCTGGGCTTTTTTTTGAGCATGATCCATTTTTTAAGTCTTGGTATGAGCCGGTCTATATTTTCTTTTATCGGCTGGCTTATGAACAAAGGCTTATTGGTTTTGGGATCAAGTATTTTTTCTTTTCCTGACAACACTGTCGGTTCGATAAGACCGGACAGTTCAGGAACAGCAAGGGACCATGCCGCTTCAAGAGTGTCAATACCCACAGGATTTTTGCGCCACTGTTCAATGGTGTCTTTATAGAGATTGACAGCACTGATGAGCGGGACATCAAGCTTTTTTAAAAGGTCTCCCAGTTCAGGGGTCAAGGCATTATAGAATTTGAATGACCAGGCAATAACCATGTCCACCCGTGCTGAACCTGTCTCGTCCAGGAGAAGGGATTTTAAGATATTCTGTTCCCGGCCAAAACAGGGCATGACAGCAAACCCCTCTTTTTCCAGCTGCCGGATCAAAAAATCCACAGGAGCTTTCTGGCCTTTGGTCAGAAAGGATGAAAAAAAGAGCAGGCCGATTTTGGGATGATCAGGATCAAAACCGGGCCGGGTTTTCTGCCAGTTTAAATAGTCCCTGGCATTGATGAAAATGCCTTTGGCATCCGGGTGGTAAAGACCCGTAACAGGTTGTTTAACTGCTGGCTCATAGGTGATGGTTTTGTCAAGGTGGCGGTGTGAAATCAGGCGCAGCATGTTTTGAATATTTTCAACAGACAGATGCTGATAATATTCTGCCACCAGGGGGTCAAAGACAACGCCCTGTTTTTTTAACGCATCATTATCCTGGGAACTGCGAAGTGCATATATGGTTTTTGATTCAGGCTCACTGTATCTGGTCAGAAATGAAGCAAATTCCCGGCCCATGACATCCGCTAAAATAATCTTTGTCCGGCTGATCTCATTCTTGACTGCTTCAGGGGCTTTTATCACGTCATTACTGGTGATGACCGCTATATCAAGGGAAAGCCCAAGGGTTTGAACTGCCATGTTGGCAATATATGAATTCTGGTCCAGTACCATAAAAGCCATGTCTGCCGCAAACAGGCGCCACGGCCATAAAACAAGCAGGATCAAAAGTATCAGGCGTTTCATGGGCGTATCCTTTTTAATCCGGAATATAAATCATGGAGCCGTTTTCAAGTTTATAGGCCGTCCCAAGACGTTCCCCTTTGCCCCGGGCTTTTTCTTTTGTCACTTTCATGGCATCAATTTTTTTGCCTTTTTTTGAAATGATCTCCACCATGCCGTCAGATGATTTTTTAACAATGGTCATATTAGAATCCTGAGACAAAAGGTCTTCCAGATGATAGGCGCCGAAAAGCGCAATCAAAAGCCCCACAATAAAGACAAGCCCAAGGTCAAACAAATTGGCCACCCCTGACATGGGATCGTTGTCGGATAATCCGGTCCCCCGGTTTTGTCCTGCCTTAAGATATCTCATGGCCAATGTGTTCTCCTGTTAAAAGTTCGGCAGCAAGTTCCATGTTTTTAATATCCTGCTCCACCCAGCGGCGCTGGACAGTGAAATAAAAATAGGCCAGAAGTCCCAGGGCCATGCCCACCACGGTTGTGGTAAAGGCCACCACAAGATCCTGGCTCAATTGCCCGAGATCTCCCTGGCCAAGTGATGCAAGCCCGGTTCCCATAGGGATGAGGGTGCCGATCAGTCCCAGTCCCGGCCCGATCCGGATCATTATTTTTAAAGTATCAAGGGATTTCCACATATTATGTTCAGCATCCCGCAGCAGGTTTATAACCAGGACATGATCTGCTGATCCTTTAAAGGATTCCAGTGTCCTGATAATGTTGACGACCGGAAAGGGGAGGCTGTCCCGGTATTGGCCTGAAATAATTTTTTGTGCCAGGTTCCCGGCCTGTTTTCTAATCCTGCTTCTTTGAATCCATTGCCTGAAAAAGGCGCCGGAATAGACCACCATCCAGACAAACAGGCAGGACAGGATCAGCAGCACCGGCAGGAACAATGAAGAGGCAACAAGATATATAAACGTTTTTAAAACAGCAATGATCTGCATGATTATTCTCCATGTTTATTTTTATTAAAAGGGTTAAAAAATCCTGCTGCCAGACCGGCTAGGGTCATCAGGATTAAAATGATTATTTGCCGGGAAAATTCAAAAAACGGTTCAGGCGTGGCAATTGTATAAATTTTGTCCAGATCTGCAAACTGCGGGATAACAATGATGGAAAGCATGAAATAAACGGCAATATAGACCATCAGCATCCCTGTAAAACGGTGGGCAGCAGCCAGGGTTTTAACAAACCTTGTAATGGCAAATGCCACAGCCAGGCTGACAATGATAAAACCTGCATAAAGGGCAAAAAACACCATGATTCTGCCCGGATAAATTGCATTTAAGAAACTGCAGGATAACAGGATAACCGTAAAACAGACCGGACAGGGCAATACCAGGAGAATCCAGCCTCTGGAAGACTGAGTTTGTCCCCTGGGCCTTTTCATAAGAAAGACACCCCATATCAGCAGGAGGACTGCCACAAGAAAATGCAGGGTCATCCCGCTCTTGAAAAAATCCTGCATAAGCCCGATATGTGCCGTCAGGTTGACATTAAGCAGCAGCACGGCCGCAGCGCCAAAGACCATGGCATACACTGTCATGAACGCCAGGAATGCCATTGCCTGCCTGGCTCTGCCGGGTGCCTGCACAAACACATACCCCAGCCCCCCGCCGCTTTTGACGGCAAACACACCGATTGACAAAAAAAGGCCCGTTATAAGTGATTTAAGTTCCATGGCTTAAAACGCATACCTGTAACTGACCAAAAAACTCTGGCCCGGCTTTGGATAGCCTTTTTTCTCGTAATAGTCATGGTCCAGCAGATTGTCTATCTTGACCATAATTTTATGATGATCCATAAAATTGATGCCCATTGACAGGTCCACAACCGTAAAGCCGGGACATTCTATCTCAGGGTATCCTGTTGTATGCCAGTCATTGTCCTTCATTGCACCCTGGGATCTGGCATTGAGTTTTGCCTCGATCATGCCGTCGTCATAATTGACACCGTAATTGACAGTGTGGTCTGCAACGTTTGTAATCTCTTCCATGGTATGGTCTGTCTGTTCTTCTTCTGCATCAAAGATCCGGGTTCCATTGACAAAGAAAGAAAGGGAACGGTTCCATTTCAGGGGAACACCGATATCAAATGAAACCATATATTCCAGGCCGTGTATTTCAGCGCCAAGACTGTTCCTGTATGTCCTGGTGGTGGCGCTGGTATTTTCCGTGATAATTTTATCATTCACATCGGTATGGAAATAGGTGACATCCATATTAAATCCCCTGCCGGGCGTTTCATACCCGATACCCATATCCCATGTGACAGAAGATTCCGGGTCCAGGTCGGGATTACCCGTGGTGGTGGTGCCAAAGTTTGTAATATTGGCAGCCAGCTGGGCAGCAGTAGGCGGGACAAATGCCTTTCCTAGGGTGGTATGCAGCCTGACCCCCCGGTCAAACAGATAATTCAGGCCGGCTCTGGGGCTGAACGTATCAAAAGATTCTGTCCCAGGGGTAAACGTATTTAAATAGGGTGTAGGTTCAGTGGATACATCAAAGGTATCATACCGGCAGCCCAGTGTGGCGGTCAGATGTTTGTCAAATAAACTCCAGACGGTTTCAACATAGCCGGCCATATTTTCACGGCTTTCATCAGGGTAATACGGGGCCAGTCTTGACCCGCTGGCGTTATAGCGTCGGCTTTTCTTGTCAATGTACTGATAATCCACACCGATAATAATCCTGTATTCATTAAAGGTTATGACATCTTTTAACTGGAACCCCATCCAGTTGGTTTCAGAATCAAAAGCATGATAGGTGGGCACGGCAGTGTAAGGTCCGGAACCAGTATAATCCTGAAAGTTTTCATTGAGTTCCTTTGTTTTATACACAGTCAAAGAGACATTGTTCTTGTCATTGATCATGCCGCCCATTGTGGTATCCATTGCCCAGCGGTCCACGTCTTTTTTCCCGGACTGGATGTCCCCGTTATAGATGTCGCCCGGCAACTCAATATTGATGCCCTGATATCCGTCAGCGCCGATATCGATTCTCCAGGTTTCTCCAAGATCCATGCCCAGGCAAACATCCCCATTACGGGTTTTAAAACTTGTGCTTGAACGGGACTCTCCATTGCCCATCTGGAAATCGTTTTGCCGGTCATGTTGTCTGACAGAGATATCAAAATCAATCCTGTCTGTGATACCGCCGCCAACAGCCACCTTCTGAAAATTGGTATTGAAAGATCCAAATCCGGCCTCAGCAAGGCCTGTCAATTTCCCGGTGCTCTTTTTTGTGATGATATTGACAACACCGCCCATGGCTTCTCCGCCATAAAGAGAAGAAGCAGGCCCTTTTAAAATCTCAATGCGTTCAATATTATCACTCAAAATGGAAGACAGGTTTGTAGCGCCGGCCGGCCGGCCGTCAATCAGAACAAGCGAATGCTTGGTAATGCCTGAAAATTCAGGCCTGAATCCTCTGATACCGATACCGGCCAGATCAGTGCCATATTCAATAACACCAATGGATGCATTTTTCTTTAATTGTTCTGTCAGGGTTTCTCCGGTGGTCAGCTCAATTTCCCTTGGCCCGATGACTTCGACCCTGGCCGGAATGGTTTTAATCGACTCTGCACTCCTGGTCGCAGTGACAACAATTTCAGAAAGCTTTGTTTTGGATAGTTTTTTTTCAGATGCAGCCGCTTTGTCTATAGCCGGCAGCAGGAACATGACAGCGATCAGAACGGCCAATATGATTTTATTCATTTTTCCCCTTCAGCAAAATTTTTGGTTTTTGCCCGGGGAATTGATAAAAAAAATCCCCGGACCATTTTAAATGATCTGGGGTTCCCTGATTTTTCCACAGATTGGATCTGTCTTTCCCTTGTCCACGGGGATTGACAACACGTACTTTTCTCCAGGCAGGTCTTCTGACTTTCGGGTCATCCTAGTTGCTGCGTCTTCCCGGCATAAAACTGCCAGTGACATCAATACAGCGTTCGTCTCCGATTACAGCGGCGGGTCCGTCCCTGATTTTAACAGGGTTCCCTTTTCAGCCTTTATAAAGGCACCTGAATAATGTTATTTATTAAATAATAAGCCCCATTAAGTCAAGAATAATTTAAGTTTTCCCAAATAATCCGCTTTCCATTTCAGCTTATGTTTGTTTGTAACTTTTATCTCAATGAGCACCAGTTTAGGGCCAGCTTTGGTTTTGAAGGAGGCCAATAAGTCCGGCACTTGATAAGTTTCTTTAGAATTTGGAGGGAATTGGCTTTGGTCCAATTTATGTGCAAGAGAGCATTTCCCTATCCGATATAACAGGAAAATAAATTCATCTTCAGCGGGTAGCCCTATGTCTAATCGTTTAACTCGATCAATCAACGATGTTGGGTTTGAGGACCAACCGATTTGTTGAATTGCTTCATGTAGAAGCCTTGCTGATGAATCGAGATTAATTGCCATTTATTCTTTCCACCTCTCGCGGTAGGAACGCCGGTTACCCAGCGCCCCCCGCACAGTCCCGGACGTGCAGTTTTCCCGCATCCGGTTCCTCGGTTGTACTCGCTTTCGCGTAAAGCATCTGCATCATGAAAACACCCTGTGCTTTTTGGTCGATTCCGGCAGTTTGGGTCTTGCAAGGTCAAGTCGTTGAATGGCAAGA
>JAHJLN010000042.1 GCA_018821715.1 Pseudomonadota bacterium
CTCAAAAGCATCAGAGACCTTCGGGGCCGCTCAGACCTTCTGGTGCATCTTGATTATCTGGATGAGGAAGAGAAAAAAAAATACCAGCCCGCGCCCAGATACAAAATGGTCCTATAATTCAAGGAATTTCAATCATGATGAATGTTAATACAGATAAAATTATAAAAAACATACTGGCGTCACGGGGCCGGCTGCCCCATATCAAAACACCGGTGAACAAATGCGATGAAGAGGGCGGCTGCGGCGTTACCGGATTCATGGCCTCCATCCCCATTGCCGGCAGACATATTTATGAACCCTCGGTACAGATGCATAACCGGGGGAATGGAAAAGGGGGCGGCATCGCAGCGGTGGGACTGAGTGCCAGTGATCTCGGGATCCCCCGGGATGTGCTGGAAGACCATTATCTTCTCCAGGTGGCCTATCTGGATGAAACCGTGATTCCAAAAGTTGAGTCCACCAACATCACGGCCCTGTTTGATATTTATAAATCTGAAAGAACCCCCACCATTGATGATTACACTGCCATTGGCCTGGAAGTCAAACCGCCGGATGTGTGGCGCTATTTTGTGAGGGTGAAACCCGATGTGCTGGAAAAATTCATCCGGTACAATCATCTTTATGAAATGGACAAAAGAAAAGCAGAGGATGAATTTGTATTCCAGAATTCCAACCGGCTGAACCAGACCTATTATGCCTCTCTTGGTGAAAAACAGGCCTTTGTCATGTCCCATGCCAGGAATGTGATGATCCTCAAGGTGGTGGGGTATGCAGAGCAGGCCACCCAGTATTACTGCCTGGATGACGTAAGAGCCCATGGCTGGATTGCCCATCAGCGGTATCCGACCCGGGGACGACTCTGGCATCCAGGCGGAGCCCATCCGTTCTCCGGCATGCATGAAGCCCTGGTGCATAACGGGGACTTTGCCAATTATCATGCGGTCTGTGAATATTTAAACCAGTACAATATCCACCCCCAGTTTCTTACCGATACGGAAACCTCGGTCCTGCTGCTGGATCTGTACAACCGGGTGTTTGAATATCCTCTGGAATATATCATTGAAGCCCTGGCGCCGACCACGGAATATGATTTTGACTGCCTGCCCCCTGAAAAACAGCAGGTTTACAAGTATATCCAGTCCCAGCACATGACCGGTTCTCCTGACGGTCCCTGGTTTTTTATCATTGCCAGGAATGATCCGTATAATGACCTTCTGCAGCTCATCGGGATTACGGACACTGCCATGCTGCGGCCACAGGTGTTTGCCCTCCAGGAAAGGGACGAGGTCCAGATCGGTCTTGTGTGCTCTGAAAAACAGGCCATTGACGCTACTTTGCAGAGCATTGCAAAAGAAGACCCCCGGTTTTGCCCCATTGCCGACAAATACTGGAATGCCAGGGGCGGCAGCTCAACCGACGGCGGATCCTTTACCTTTACCATCAAGGATGCGGGCAAAGGCGACAATTCAAAAAAACTGATTACCCAGAACAAGTTCGGCCAGGTTGTGCAGACCCCAGAGGGCCAGGTTCACTATGATACGTCCATAGAGATTTCTACCCTAAAGGATCATCATCCTTGCATTGAAAAAATCATTTCTCTGTTTAATGAAAATGATTTTAAAGTCTTAAAACACTATTGCACAGCTCAATTTGCTGACATGGAATTTGTGGATATCAAGCACCTGTGCAGCTCAATTGAATCCCTTGCAGCAAAAAACGATGAGAAAAAAGCCCTGGCCATTAACCTTTTAACCCACCTGAATGACCGGATTTTTCCAATTGGAAACAAAAAGCGAAGCTCTGTTCTTCAGATCATCAGAGAAAGCCTAACCGCTATCTTTAAATCATCTGCTCTCCTCAAGGAGAACAAAAACAGTCATTATGCCTATATTGACCGTGAAACCTGCAAGGATTTAAGAGCCCCGCTTGAAAATGAAAAAATCCTTATTGTGAATGCAAAGCAATTTGAACCTGAAGGAGAAAACTGCGATTCAAGAATGATCAACAAGGCCTTCCGCCTGGGATGGAAGCAATATATCTGCTATGGCTACAAAGGCCAGAGATTTACCGGATGCGGATTTGGGCCGGATTCAGACGATGTCCGGTTTGACGTGTACGACAGTTCCGGCGATTACATGGCCTCGGGCATTGACGGCATGGAAATCCATGTCCACGGCAATGCCCAGGATCAGCTGGGACAGATCATGAAACGCGGCAAATTTGTTGTTCACGGGGATGTGGGGCAAACCTTCATGTATGGTGCAAAAGGCGGTGATGTCTATATCCTTGGCAATGCCGCAGGCCGTCCCCTGATCAATGCCACGGGCAGACCACGGGTTGTGATCAACGGCACCTGCCTTGATTATCTGGCAGAATCCTTTATGGCCGGCAATCCGTTAAAGGGCGGCGGTTTTGTCATTGTCAACGGGATCAGCTTTGATGACAATGGAAACGCCATTGATCTTGCCATGCCGTATCCCGGTTCAAATCTGTTTTCCCTTGCATCAGGCGGTGCCATATATTTAAGGGATCCTGAACATAAGGTGGTGGATGAGCATTTAAACGGCGGTGTATTTGCCGAGGTCACAAAAGCGGACTGGCACCTGATTCTTCCCTATCTTGAAGAAAACCAAGCCCTTTTTGGGATTTGTATTGAAGCCGATCTTTTAACCATTAACGGCAACCTTTTGCCGTTTCATAAAGTCTATAGAAAAGTCATGCCAAAGCAGTCACAGGCATTGGGAACCAAGAAAAATTAACCCCATAGGGCGGCCGGCTCTATCCTGATTGATCCGGCCACCCTGTATTATCGATCATGGGGGTCAATTTTTGGTTTGGATTCAGGGTTTCTTTTCCGCACGGCAAAAACACTATTATATTTTGCTTTACTCCCTCCATATTTCCGATTCAGAGGGTTGCTTCCAGTATAAAAATTATACACATCCGGGTTGTTGGAAAAATAATATTGATTTTTACACCACACCCACCAACTCTTGGGATTTAATAATCCCGTCATGTTTTTGGTGCCGGATCCCTTTTTAAATAAAGAAAAGAGTTCATTCATCGTAGGGATTCTCCATCCGCCCCCATCGATGTCCAGTCTTTTGGCCCAGTTCCCGGCCTGCTGCCAGTCCAATTCTTCATCCGGGCCTTGAAACCATTCAAGATCAGTTCTGGTATCAAAAACCACACCGGTTTTATATTGAATATATTGATTATCCCGGGCAATGATTTTGGTGTTTGAATCTGCGGGATTTATAGAAGCGATTTGAAACGATTTATTGTTCCTGTTCTTTTCACTTTCTTCATCAATTCGTTTTCGTTCCTGGGCCAGTTTTTCCTGTTCTAAAGCCAGTTTGAGCTTTCCCTGCTCAAGTTTTTTTAGTTCTAATTCCTGTAATTGCCTTTCAAGCTCTAATCTTTGTTCGGCCAGTTTTTCCTGTTCTGCTTTTAATGTATCACTGGCTGAAGGGGATGGCACCTTTTGCAGAGCTGGTGCTGCCTTTGTGGATATAAATATAAACTCACCACCCATGTCACCCGTACCTTTAATCGGCCGGCACAATGGCTGTTGTTCTGAATTGTTAGCAATAACCGGGGCGATATGGGTATAAATTTCCTGTGTGGAAAGATATGGTTTTGTGTTTTGTTTTAATTTTTTAATCAATTGATAGGCAAATACGGAATGGTTTTGGGATCCTGAATCCGACACAGGGGTCTTATTCCCGGAAGTTATTCCCCACCGGCTTTTTTCATTATATAAATTCAAATAGTATTTATCATCAATGACCGTGGGCATGGCTCTGGCCTGGCCGAACAGGGTACCCGAATAGCAGGAATCAGATATCAAAAGGACATGTTTGGCTTTGATGCTGGCCATGGCCCTCTGGACCTGGCCATTATCAAGATAGGTAAACGGGTCTCCCCCTGTCGCATCCACCGGGATCCACCAGCCATCATTAAAGGTTCGATCGATATCACCATGTCCGGCATAGTATATTAAAATAGAGTCTTCCGGCTTTGCAGTATTGGTCAGTTTTCTTAGATAATTGTATATTGCTTTTTTAGTGGCGCTTTGATCCAGAAGGGTGTCTACCTGAAATCCGTAATTATTACTTAAAATATCTGCCATTGCTCTTGCATCATTTAAAGGCGTTTCCAAATCACTTATCTTGGGGTCATTATAATTTTGAATACCAATGATAAGCGCTCGATAGGTTCCTATTTTACCTTTTTTATGATTCAGGTCGGCAATTCTCGTGATGCCGCGCTCTGCA
The DNA here is from genome assembly GCA_018821715.1 of Pseudomonadota bacterium. Lineage (GTDB taxonomy): Bacteria > Desulfobacterota > Desulfobacteria > Desulfobacterales > Desulfobacteraceae > Desulfobacula. The sequence continues at coordinate 4,278 of JAHJLN010000042.1, forward strand.
AAACCCTGGCTGATTGAAACAAATATAAATAAAATTGCCAGTGTTGTGGTAATAATATTTTTCATGTCAAACTCCCTATACGAACCAATCATACCATCATTTTTATCTCTTATAGATAAAAAAATCAATGTGTAAGAAAATTCTAAGCAATTCACGGTCACAGATAAATTTCAATGATTTGAGTCTTATGGATAGCTCAGATCACGGCGCTTTTATCAAACAAACACTCAGTTTCTGACCTTTAGGTTATTACCCGTTCCGATCCAGGTTGTCTTGTCCGCTCTAGGGCCTGAACGATTTTATAAATCCCTATAATCTGCCATTCAGATGGGTTTGCCGGCTATTTGATCAACCCTCATATACACATGAGCAAAAAAAATGTTAAACACAAACCTCTATCGATAATTTTATTTGTTATTTCACACACTTATGATCATGGGGCGTTTGACTTGCTTCTATTTTTTTAAAACATAACAATTTTATTTTCCAAAAAGCAGTTACGAAATTGCTACCCCGTCCAGTGGAAGGATGATCGCCTTATGGGGGCATTATGGATCTTTGCATACAAATTCTTGATTACCGTAGCGGTTAAGCCGCCATGGTGTTTGAGCGAAGAATGAGTGAGTTCATGGCGGTCAGCAAAGGTA
>JAHJLN010000391.1 GCA_018821715.1 Pseudomonadota bacterium
TACCATGACCTTTTAATGCGCAATGCTTGGTGATTGCTGCTGTAAGCGTCGTCTTACCATGATCAATGTGACCAATCGTGCCTATGTTCACATGCGGCTTTGTCCGCGCAAATTTCTCCTTAGCCATCTTTAATTCCTCCTACCGTTGCTTTGGAGCCCATGACCAGAATCGAACTGGTGAACCTCTTCCTTACCAAGGAAGCGCTCTACCGACTGAGCTACATGGGCTCTAAAAGGCGATTCAAATTAACCTAAAAATTTAACTCAAACCATTATTTCAGTGGAAACCTATAAAGAAGTGGAGCGGGAGACGAGGTTCGAACTCGCGACATTCAGCTTGGAAGGCTGAAGCTCTACCAACTGAGCTACTCCCGCATACAATGAAACTAAAATAGCTAATCAACCAATATTAGCTACGTAGTAACGATCCACCAAAAAAACGCTTTAAGATCTCCTACATAACACATGGTGGTGGGGGGAGGATTTGAACCTCCGAAGGCTGAGCCGTCAGATTTACAGTCTGATCCCTTTGACCACTCGGGAACCCCACCGGTTTTTTTTTGGAGCCGATACCCCGAATCGAACGGAGGACATTCTCATTACAAGTGAGATGCTCTACCTACTGAGCTATATCGGCCTATCTAATTTTTGCAACACTTTGTCACATCAAAAAGACCGGGAGATAATATCAGAGCAATACAAGATAATCAACTCTAAATTTCAAGCGTTTTTAATCGTTCGGCTTCAAATATCAAGCTCATGGTCTCAATTACCCTTCTTTACTCCCATTTGTTAATTTTTTCTTTGAATTAAGCCCGATCCGATATCCAGATACTTTTATCATAAATAGCCTTTATCAAATCAGAATGCCATAATCCAAAAACGAATAACTATACACAAAAAATAAATTAGTTACAAGTTTTTTTTATTATAATGTCATAAAACTGAAAGCAGCCGGGGAAAGTGCCAACCTAATGATAGTTAAAGGTGAATTGGCACTTTCTGTTATCGATTATACACTGATCAGATAACGATGTGCACATATACCTTGACAAGCTTTTCCTAATTTAATAATTATTGCAGCAAAAACTTTAGCGGAATTATTTAAGGAGCAAAATGGTTAAATATAAATTTATGATAATCCTCATGGTCTTCTGGATCATGACAGGTTGTCAACATGCTTCCCTTCAGCATTCCTCCAGTCAAATCGTTAAAGACCAAGCAATCGCCTCAGAACCACTGAATACTATCGGCAATTTTGAACAATCAAATTCAAACAATGAAAAAAGTTACAATCCGGTTTCTGAAGAATCAGAGGATACGCAAGACTCCGAGGATGTTTCCCAGTCTTCTTTGCAACAGTCTTCCAAAACAGATCTGTTGGCAAAAGATATAGAAAAAACAACTCAAAAACAACCCTTGCAATCTGCCCTTACCGCCCAGGAAAAAATTGATCAGGCACTGGAACTTTGTAATTATGCCCAGCAGATGTGGGAAACCGGTAAATTGGAAGAAGCAATGGCAAACCTTGATTCTGCTTATTCTTCCATACTTGAAATCGATACAGACGTTTATCCTGAATTTGACCAGCAGAAAGAAGACATCCGATATCTGATATCCAAACGAATTCTTGAAATTTACGCATCCCGGCAGATAGTGGTAAACGGACAATATGACGAGATACCCGTCACGCTTAACAAACATGTACAAGCTGAGATAAAAAGGCTTACCGGTCCTGAACGGCAATTTTTTGTCCAGTCCCTTGAACGTGCCGCAAGGTATAGACCGTTTATTGTGTCAGAATTAAAAAAAGCCGGGCTACCCGAAGATATCTCCTGGCTGCCGCTCATCGAAAGCGGATTTAAAATCAGGGCATTATCCTCTGCCAGGGCATTGGGTTTATGGCAGTTTATCCCTTCAACCGGATACAAATTCGGGCTGAACCGCAATTACTATATAGATGAACGGTTGGATCCGGAAAAATCAACCCGGGCAGCGATCAGCTACCTCAAAGAGCTTCATACCCTTTTTGGAGACTGGACAACCGCCCTTGCGGCATATAACTGCGGAGAATCAAGAGTCCTGGGTATTATTAGAAAACAAAGCATAAACTATCTTGATAACTTCTGGGATCTTTACCAGAATCTGCCACGGGAAACATCCAGATATGTTCCTAGATTCTTAGCAACACTTCACATTGTAAACAATCTTGATAAATATAATATCAAAATTAACGCTCCCTTATTGCCCATTGACTTTCAAACATGTGAAATCAATAAACAGGTCCGGCTTAAAGATATTGCAAAAGAAATCGGAGTGAATACAACACTATTAAAAGAGTTGAATGCAGAACTCAGATACGCACTGCTTCCGCCGGAACCTTACCAGATAAAAATACCCGCAGAAAAAGCGCAAATTTTTCTTTCAAAAATTGATACGATCAAAACAACATATTCTCCGCCACCAATGTTTGTATTTCACAGAGTCAGAGGCGGCGAGACTTTGTCTGGAATTGCAAAAAAATATAAAACATCTATTCGTGCCATATCTGTTGCCAACAATATTAATAAATCCTACAGGATTATTGCCGGCAAAGTATTAAAAATACCCAGCCGTACCAATGGCGAAGTTATCAATGCTATTGCATCATCTCCGGTAGCTCCCGGTCAGGCCATAACATACACGGTTCACCGCGGAGACAATCTTTGGAATATTGCCAGAAAATTTGGTGTCACCACAAAAAACATCATGGCCACAAACCGGTTATCCGGGACGACACTGAACATTGGACAGACCCTTTCCATTACGTCTGAAAAACCAATCATAATTGAGCAGTTAAACATCGCTAAAAAAGAAATAGTTACCTATCAGGTTCAATCCGGAGACAGCCCTTTTTCCATTGCAAGAAAATATAATATGAGTTTAAATCGACTCCTTGTCTTGAATCATTTAAACAAAAGAAGTAAAATCTTTCCCGGACAAAAATTATTCATTGATTAAATCACGCCCCCGTAGCTCAGTGGATAGAGCATAGGATTCCTAATCCTTGTGCGCAGGTTCGATTCCTGCCGGGGGCACCACAATATACAGGCCAAATGAAAAAACATCCTTTTAAACCTGAACTTTTAGCGCCTGCCGGGAATTTTGAGAAGCTCGAGATCGCTGTTCATTACGGTGCTGATGCTGTATACCTTGCCGGTAAAGACTTTAGTTTGAGAAATTTTTCAGGTAACTTCACAGACGCAGAGCTGCTGGATGCTGTTGCCTTTGCCCGTCAGCACAAGGTTAAAGTCTATCTTGCCTGCAATATTTACTCACGAAACAATGAACATGATGATTTAAAAACTTTTTTAAATAAAGTCGGCCGAATGGGTCCTGATGCCATTATCATTTCAGATCCGGGCATCATTATGCTGGCAAAAAAAATTATTCCACAAATAGAAATCCATTTAAGCACCCAGGCCAATACGACCAACCTCAATGCTGCAAACTTCTGGCACAGCCTGGGTATTAAAAGAGTCAATCTTGCAAGGGAGCTGTCCTTAACTGAAATCAAAGAAATTGCCAGGAATTCAAAAATAGAAACAGAAATTTTTATTCACGGTGCCATGTGTGTTTCCTACTCCGGAAGGTGCCTGCTCAGTAATTTTCTCAGCGGCAGGGACAGCAATAGAGGACTTTGCAGCCACCCCTGCCGGTGGAAATACTCGGTTGTGGAAGAACTTCGCCCCAACGTTTATCATTCGCTCATGGAAGACGACCAGGGATCCTATATATTCAATTCCAAGGATTTGTGCATGATTGATCATATCCCTGAACTTATTGATGCAAACATAACATCATTAAAGATAGAAGGCAGGATGAAGGGCATCAACTATCTTGCCTCGGTGGTTAAAACATACAGGGAAGCCATAGACACCTATGTAGATGACCCTGATACATACGAAATGAATCCGGAGTGGTCTGCAGAGCTTTACCAGGTTTTTCACAGGGAATACTGCACGGGTTTTTATTTTAACAAGCCAGATGAACAACTGTCCAATTACAACAATATCCACCAGGGAAAAATCCACAGCTTTATCGGAAAAATAATCAGTTGCACAGAAAATAAAGAGTATATGATCGGCATTCGAAACAAACTCAGTGTTGGTGATACGATTGAAGTGCTGTCGCCAAAAAGCCGTCCTAAACGAATTAAAATCATTGAACTATTTGATATGAATAAGAATCCGATCGATAGTGCCCAGCCAAATACTATTGCGATCCTTAAACTTATGATTCAATGTCAACCCAACGATATTGTACGCAAAATATAAAACAGACCCTTTATATTTCAATATTCTTGGTTTGACTTTTTGATCTATCTTATGTAAATTATCTAATATTAGGCAATTTTTACCATTTCGGTGTTAAAACCCTTTCAGGAGATTTGATTATGTTTGAAGATGACGAGACCCTACAAATGTATATTGAAGAATCGCTGGA
>JAHJLN010000392.1 GCA_018821715.1 Pseudomonadota bacterium
ATGATTGGCTGCCACCTGGGAACGGATATCTCCGTCAAACTCTTTTGGCGTCCTGACATTGGCACGGATCATGTTCACCAGATCCGTGTTGAGTTCTCCTGCATCATAGAGCTTTGTCAGGGGGATATAAAGGCCTTCGGCATACACATCCCGGTTGTCGGAAGCCGGTCTTCCGCCGATATCCGTGTGGTGAAAGATGCAGGCCGTAAACGCCACGGGTTTGCCCTTGAAAAAAATGGGGCTCCAGACGCAGACATCGTTGAGGTGTCCTGCCAGCGCCCAGGGATCGTTGATGATAAAGACATCTTGGTCCCTGTAATTTTCAAGGGGGATGGACTGGACAAGCTTTTTCATCCCCAGCGCCATGGCGCCGGCCATGCCGGGCGTGCATAAGGTTCCCTGGACCAGTTCCTGACCCCGGCTGTCTGTAAACATGCAGGTGTAATCATGGGCATCCCTTAACAGGCTTGAAAAGGCAGTCCTGATAACCGAGGCATCAGACTCGTCCACAATGGACACCAGCCGTTTCCATAATATTTCCAGTGTGATCGGGTCGAATTTTCTTTTGGTTGTATTCATTATTTATCCTCCGGGCCGGATTGTAATAGTTGTACCCAGATAAACCCGAATTCATCCACCCGGATCCCGGCATCCTCTCCAAGGACAATGGTGGATTCGCGCTCTTCAATAATGGCAGGCCCTTCAAATGTTGCATCAGCAAATAATTTGGACCGGTCATACACAGTATACGGGATATAGTCTTTTTTTAAAACGGAAAAGGCGTTTCGCTTCCCCTTGATACAGGCCTGAAGATCCCTGTTTTTTGTGGTCAGTTTTGAAATGGTAAACGGTTTTTTAGGAAGGCTTGCCCGCACCTTGAAGGTGACAAATTCAACGGGCGATTCTTCAGCCGTTCTTCCATAAAGCCGTTTGTACTCCGTATCAAACAGGGTTCGGATGTCTGGTTTTGAAAACAAGAAAAAGTCTTTATTCTCAATATTCAGATCGATCTCAGCGCCTTGTCCCACAAAGCGCATTAACAGGGTCCGGTTATAGATAATCTGATCCCCCTTTTGCGCACCTTCCAGGATTTTGGCACTTTCAAGTTCAAGCGCGTGAAACAAGGCTTCAATCTCTTTGAAATCCGCATCATCCAGGACTTTTCTGTGGCTGCGGGAAAGGTCGAAGGCAACGGGTGCGGTAAAGAATCCCAGGGCCGACCCCACACCGGCAAGGGGAGGAATCAGAATGGCGCGGGCACCGATTTTTTTGGCAAGACCGTAGGTGTGAACAGGGCCTGCGCCGCCAAAGGCAGTCACCGTTACAATGTTGGGGTTGCCGCCTTTTTCTGCAATATGGGTTTTAGCAGCCGATGCCATGGTCTCGTTGATCAGATCATGGATACCAAAAGCTGCTTCAACCATGGTGGTGCCAAGGGGTCTGGCGATTTTTTCTTCAATGGCTTTTTTAGACCGGTCGATGTCCAGGGCCATGGTGCCGCCCAGGAAAAAGTCAGGATCAAGATATCCCAGGACGAGATCGGCATCGGTGACCGTCGGGTTTTCCCCGCCCAGCTTGTAGCAGGCAGGTCCGGGATCTGCCCCAGCGCTTTCAGGACCCACCTGTAGAAGTCCAAGATTACTGATTTTGGCAATACTTCCGCCGCCGGCACCGATTTCCATCAAATCCACCACCGGCACCTGGATGGGAAGGCCGCTGCCTTTTTGAAACCGCTGCACCCGTCCGACTTCAAAGGTAGAGACAAGGCCTGCGTGGCCGTTCTGGATCAGGCAGGATTTGGCAGTGGTGCCGCCCATGTCAAAGCAGAACATATCCTTGATATTAAACATTTTGCCATAGTGCTGGGAGGCAATAACCGCAGCCGTGGGTCCTGATTCAATGATCCTGACGGGAAAATCCTTGGCTGTTTCAATGGAGGTGATCCCGCCCGAGGAGAGCATGATAAAAAATTTGCCGTTAAACCCGATACTTCCAAGGCGGGTGATCAACTTGTTCAAATACCAGTAGGTGATGGGTTTGACATAGGCATTGACCGCCGTGGTGCAGGTCCGTTCATATTCTTTTATTTCCGGCAGCACTTCAATGGAGGTGGATAAAAACAGGTCCGGTGCTTCTCGTTCAATAATCTCTTTGATTTTACGCTCATTGACCGGGTTTTCATAGGAGTTGATAAAGCAGACCGCAATAGATTTGATGCCGTCTTTTTTTAATTTATCCAGGACAGCTGTCACCTCTTTTTCGTCCACATCTTTGATCACCCTGCCGTCAAACATGATCCGCTCATCTATTTCCACCCGGTCCGGCCGGGGAACAATAGGTTCGGGATACTCACTGAAAATATCATAGGCATCATAGCGTTTTTCCCTTCCCAGTTCCAGGATATCCCTGAATCCCTTTGTGGTGATCAGGGCGGTTCTGGCCCCTTTTCTTTCAATAATGGCATTGATGACCAGGGTGGTTCCATGAATGATTTCTTCCACATTGTCTAAAAATCCCGGCAGAACTTCAGATAGTTCGCGGATGCCCTGTTCAATGGCATCTGACGGATCTGAAGGCGTGGTCAGGCATTTGTTGGTATGAAATTGTCCTGTTGTGTTGTTCACCAGCACAAAATCCGTAAATGTGCCGCCAATATCACACCCTAAACGATAGGTATCCTGTTTCAACCGTCACCTCCTTAAAATTAATAAAAATCAGGCTCTTTCCATTCTCCAAAGGTCTGTCTGAACACCCCGGCCATTTCTCCCACCGTGGCGTAGGCATGACAGCACTTTACCAGATGGGGCATGACGTTATCGCCTGTTTTGGCAGCTTTCTCAAGCGCTTTTAAACTGGTGCTCACTTCCTTGTCATTTCGGGTGCGCCGCAGTTCCTTTAAATTGGCCTTGGATTTTCTGGCCCAGTCTTCATTATATTTATGGAGTTCCACATTGGTTTTTTCAGCCGGGTTCTCCGTTGTTCCGGGGGTGATGCCGACCTTCCTGTACTCACCGGACTGCAGTCCTTTTTCATATTCATAGGCCTGGCGGGAAACTTTTCTCTGGATAAAGCCGTCTGAAATGCTTTTGACCATGCCGCCCCATTTCTGGACCTCTTTCATCTCCTCAAGGATTTTTTCTTCCATCTCAAGGGTGAGGGTTTCAATGAAATAAGACCCTGCCAGGGGATCAACCGTATCCCTTAAGCCCACTTCATCCATGAGCATTTCAAGGGTTCTCAAAGAGAGCAGGGCAGAGCGCGGGGTAGGGATGGTATAGGCCTCATCAAAAGAGCACAACGCGGTTGTCTGGGCACCGGAGAGGGCTGCACCAAGGGCATAATAAGCGCCCCGCATGATATTGTTTTCCGGCTGTTCCTTGGTCAGGCCGGAACCGCCGCCGCCGAACAGTCCCCTTAAGAACAGGTTCTTTTTCTGTGTCACACCGTACTCATTTTTCAGCAGTTTTGCCCATAGCTTCCTGGCAGCCCTGAACTTGGCAATCTGTTCCCACAGGTTGCCGTAAACATTAAAGTTAAAGGAGAACCGGCCCACAAAATCTTCCGGCTTGATATCCCTTTGAACCACATTATCAATATAAGCCTTGGCAATCTCAAAGGCATAGGCGATTTCCTGGGCCGGAGTGGCCCCGGACTCGCGGATATGGTAGCCGCAGATACTGACCGGATTGGACCTGGGCAGTTCCTTGACCGCGTATTCAATGGAATCCCCCACCAGGCGCACCCCATGCTCAACCGGGAAAATCCAGGCGCCCCGGCCGATCATTTCCTTTAAGATGTCATTCTGGGGGGTGGTGGAAATCTGGCCTTTGGAATAACCGAATTTTTCAGCTGCTGCCTGGTACATGGCCATCATGATGGTGGCCACGGCATTAATGGTCAGTCCGGACCCGATTCTGTCCAGGGGAATGCCGGCAAAGGCGGTTTCAAAATCCTTGAGGGAATCAATGGCCATGCCGACCCTGCCCACTTCACCTTCAGCCAGGGGGTGATCCGAGTCATAGCCCATCTGGGTGGGCAGGTCAAAGGCTACGTTCAGGCCGTTCTGGCCGTTGGCGATCATGAGCTTGAACCGTTCATTGGTCTCTTCCGGGGTGCCGAATCCCGTGTACTGCCTTGTGGTCCAGGCACGACTCCTGTAGCTCTGGGGATGAATGCTCCGGGTAAAGGGGTATTCCCCCGGGGCGCCCAGATCTTTTTCATAGGTATACCCGGCTTTCTCCAGATCTTCGGGGCCATATACCGGTTTTACCGTTATCCCGGACTGGTAGGTCACGGTCTTTATTGCACCTCTTTCATCCTTGATATATTTTGCAACACCCATTGTTTTACCTCTCAATGTTAAGGGAATGACCCTGGTTATTCAAACAGCTTTTTCATGCCCGAAATAATGTCCTCAAATGAGGTGCCGCCGGGAAACACTGCTGCAACGCCCATTTGTTTGAGTGCGGGAATATCCTGATAGGGAATCACCCCGCCCACGGTGAGAAGGATGTTGCCAAGGCCTTTATCCTTCATCATGCGGATCAGTTTTTCACAGATGGGCAGGTGTGCCCCGGACATGATGCTCAGCCCGATGACATCAACGGCTTCCTGGGTGGCGGTCTGGATAATCTGGTCAAGGGTCTGGTGGAGTCCTGAGTAGATCACTTCCATGCCGGCATCCCTTAAGGCCAGGGCCACAATTTTAGCCCCTTTGTCATGGCCGTCAAGGCCGGGTTTTGCAATCAATACCCTTATGTTGGTTTTTGTTTCCATTTGGTCTTTTCCTTTATCTTCTGTCCTTATAATCTTGAGTGTCTAAGCCGCAGAGGCAGTTAACCACCTTCTGGGCGGCACTGATGGGGTCCATGCTGCGCGATTCTATATTGTTCAGCGCCTGTTTGAATTCAGGTGACCGGTGGATGAACTGCATGATTTTTTCCAGGGCAAGTTGTGTTAGCAGCGATTGAAAATACAGGTGTTCGGTTTCTTTTTTTTTGACATCTAAGCGGCCGCTTTTTTTCATAAAATCAAAATGGGATAAAAAAACCTTGGCAAGGTCTTTTACCCCTGTTCCGTCAATGGCACAGGTTTTCAGAACCCTGGGAGCCCACCCGGTTGATGAGGGAGGTCTCATGCCCAGCATCATTTCCAGCTCACCTGCACAGGCATCTGCCCCGGGCCGCTCACTTTTGTTGACAATAAAGATATCCCCTGTTTCAAGGATGCCTGCCTTGATGGCCTGGATACCGTCTCCTGCGCCGGGAATGCTGACAATTCCAGTGGAATGGGCAAGACTTGCGATATCAAACTCTGCCTGTCCGGCCCCCACGGTTTCAATGATGATCATCTCATACCCCATGGCATCAAGGACAATAACAGCATCATGTGTGGCCCGTGAAAGTCCTCCTTTTTGTCCCCGGGATGCCATGGAGCGGATAAAAACCTTTTCATCGGCGGCATGGCGCTGCATCCTGAGCCGGTCCCCTAAAATAGCACCGCCTGAAACAGGGCTTGAAGGGTCCACGGCAATGACGGCAACTTTTTTGTCAAGGTTTCGAAATTCTGTGATCAAGGCATCAATCAATGTGGATTTTCCTACGCCCGGAGATCCGGTAATGCCGATGATAAAAGCAGTCCCGGAGTGAGGATACAGCTCTTTTAAAAGCTCAAAGGCAGCAGGATCATGGTCTTCAATCAGACGGATCACCTGTGCGCCGGCTCTCTGGTCTCCTGCCAGTATGTCTTTTGCGTTAAGCAATTTTCTGTTCTTTTCCCTCCTGGACGAGCTGGCTTAGAACCGCAGTTTTTCCCTTGATGATGTGGTCCCTGACCAGCTTTTCAACCGCATCCCCATCCCGGTTTTTAATGGCATCCAGCATCTTGATATGATCTTCATTGCTCTCCGCGGCATAGTCCGCTTGTTTCAGGATAATCTGGCGGAACCGTGAGATCTGGGCCCGAAGCTGGTTGATCATCTTGATCAGTTTCGGGTTGCGGCTCAGCCCATACAGAAGATCATGGAATTCCGTATTGATTTTCTGGAGTTTGTCATGGCTCTTATTCCCAAGACATTTCTGGAATTCCAGCATCTTTTTTTCTAAGGGGACCAGGTCTTTTTCCTGGTAATTCTCAGCCGCTAGCCTTGCAGCATAAGCTTCAAGAACACTTCTGATCCCAAAGGTTTCTTCAATATCATTTTTTGTCAGCGTCACCACCTGGAATCCGCCGGAAGGGTTTTTTTCAATCCAGTCTTCTCTTTCAAGCTTGTGCAGGGCTTCGCGCAGCGGTGTCCGGCTGATGCCCAGCATGTCGGCAATCGTGCTTTCCACAAGCCGGGAACCCGGTTCAATGGTCTGGTCAATGATGGCATTTTTCAAATACTCAAACACATCCTGGCCTAAAGATTTTCTTTCTCTAAAACTGTTGCTCAGTTTCATCTGGATTAACTTCCCCTTTTGGTTTAAATAATTCCTTTTTCCTTGAATTCTGCAAGTGTGGCCGCATCATACCCTAAGGCATCCTGGTAGATTTCTTTGTTCTGCTCGCCAAACCTTGGCGGAAACGAAAGTTTTCTGTCGCTTTTTTCCAGGAAGGACGTCATGTTGGGCGGCGGCGCAAGGGTAACCCTAGTGCCGGTCTTTGGATCTGTTGACGTCAGGATCCGTTTGGCCACCAGGGTATCTTCCACCACTTCATTCACGTTCTTTATCTTGGAAATGGGAACGGTAATAGATGTAAACAGATCAATGAGGTCTTCAGAGGTGTGCAGTTCCGTGATGGCGTTGATGGCCCTGTTCAGGTTGGTGACATCGCTGATCCTGCCCTTGTTTTTCTTGTATTCTTCCTTTGCAAGGGATTTAAACATGTCCTGGGCCACCATGGATTCCCACTGCCGGTCATTTCCCACAGCAAGATAGACAAAGCCGTTACGGGTTTTATACACTGAGACCGGGCAGAAAAATTCATGGGTGTTGCCGCGTCTGGAAATCTTGGCACCAAAGCTTTTTGAAAGGGCGATGGGCACGGTGAGCCAGGAGACAGTGGATTCAAACATGGAAAGATCGATCCGTGTGCCTTCTCCTGTGACGGCCCGTTTGAAGAGCGCTTTCATGATCAGTCCGTAGCCATGCTCACTGGTTCCCATGTCCGGCAAGGGAATGCCCAGGACCTGGGGGTCGCCGCCGGCTTCGCCCGTCAGTTCCATCAGACCCGATCTTGCCTGGAGGATGGGATCATAGGCCCCTTCATTGGAGTCAGGGCCGAATCCGGTCAGTCCCAGCCAGATGATATCGGGTTTAACCTCTTTTATAATGTCATAGGCAACCCCGAGTTTTTCATAATTCTTGGGCAGCTGGTTGGTTACAAAAATATCCACATTCAGTTCCCGGACCAGTTTTTTAAATATTTCCTGACCTTTTGGGTCGGCCATGTTCAGGGTCAAGGCTTTTTTCCCGGAGTTGATGCACAGAAAATAGGCGTTCATTCTTTCCTCATCCAGGACATTGTCTCCGATGAACCGGTTGGGATCGCCATACACCGGGTGTTCAAGCCGTATGACATTCATGCCGTCCTGGGCCAGCCGATAGGTGAGATAGGGAGCAACGGTTGCCTGCTCAAGGGAGAGTACCGTAAGATTCTTAAATAGTTCCATAAAAGGCCTCCATATATAAATGGATAAAGTTTACCATATTTGCAAATAAGTGTATACGGTATACTGTATACACTTATTCTGTGTCAAGACTAAACTTCTCAAAAAACAGGGCGAAAATTCACACCCCTGCCATTTTTCTGCCCGTGTCAAAGCAGGCGTCAAAAATTTTTAAATTCATTCCCTTAAAGGGTCCGGGACTCATCTTGTCCACCGTGGCCCTCAGGTCATCGGCAGTCAGGGGGCCAAATCCGAAAGCAGAATAAAACGCCACCATGGCAAGGTTGGTGGATTTGGGTGACCCAAGCTCCATGGCTTTTTTGGCCGCTTCCATGGCCCGGGGTTCAATCTGCTGTTTGTCAAGATAGGCTGCCACCCGTTCATCCGGGAAAGCTTCAGGCCGTGCATTGGCAAACAATTTCCCGCCTTTTTTCAAATAGGGCAGATACCGGTAGGCCTCGGATTCATCCATGGACAAAAGAAAGTCGGCAGCACCGGCCCGGATCAGGCTGGATCTTGCATCCCCGATCCGCAAGTGGGACACGACGGAACCGCCCCGCTGCGCCATGCCGTGGGTTTCAGCACCCAGGATATTAAAGCCTTTATTTAGGGCAGTGGTGGCCAGCACCTTTGTCATGAAAAGGATTCCCTGTCCGCCCAGACCGCTTAATACATAATTGATCGTCTTCATAGTGTTTTTTTCTCCGTAAAGGGTTTTTACGCTTTTTCAACGGCATTTCGCGGGCAGATCTGTAAACAGACACCACACTCGGCACAAAGCACTTTATTGATTTCAGTCTTTTCGGTCTCATTGTCCCGAACCATGGCAGGACATTCAAACCGCTGGTGGCAGAAGCCGCAGTCATCGCAGTCATCTGAAACCGTTACAGGGATTTTTTCAGGGATGGCCAGATCCTTGAACCCGATCACGCAGGGGTGGCGGGAGATGATCACGGCAATCCCGCCGTCAGGATCATTCACATGCGCTGATGCATCCTTTAGGGTCTGGATCATGTTTTTTGTATCAAAGGGATCCACCACTTTCAAATAGTCAATACCGCATCCTTTGACAATGGTTTCAAGGGCAATGGCATTGCCTTTCCTGCCGTCCACCCGGTCACCCTGGGTAATGGAGGGCTGCATGCCGGTCATGGCGGTAATATGGTTGTCCAGGATCACCAGGATAAATCGTGAGTCATTGTAAACCGCATTGATCAGGCCTGTGGTACCGGAATGGAAAAACGTGGAATCCCCCATGGTGGCCACAATGGGTTTTTTCACATCATCCTGGATATAGGCATTCCAGAATCCCGATGCCATGGTTATGCCGGCGCCCATGTCAAGGACTGTGTCCACCACCCCTAAATTGCTGCCAAGGGTGTAGCACCCGATGTCGGATGGAAAGATGGCCTTTGGCAACGCTTTTCTGATGGCATAAAAGGATGCCCTGTGGGGGCAGCCCGGACACAGGGTCGGTTTCCGGATGGGAAGAGCAAGCTCTCCCACAAGTGAAAAGGCTTCCTGGCCGCTGTCATGGTCTGACAAAGGCGCAAGCTTGCAGTCCGCAAGGGCCTTGTTTAAAATGCCTTCGATTTTTTCAGGCACCAGTTCCCCTTCCGTGGGGACATGACGGGTAAACCGGCCCAGGGTTTTATGCCGGTCCCTTAACATGTATTCAATTACTGTATCGGTTTCTTCAATCACCAGCACCCTGGCACAGGCATCCATGAATTCTTCGGCCAGTTTTTCCGGGAAGGGATAGGGTGCCCCAAGTTTCAGGATGGGGATGTCTTTTCTGTCATATTCTTCAAACATATCCTGGACCACGCAGGAGGGAACACCGCCGGTGACAATGCCCAAAGGATAAGATTTGCCTTTTTCAAGGGTATGCATATTAAACGGGGTCAGGGTATTGAATTTTTCACTGATACGGATATGCTTTTCATTTAACGCCTTGTGCTGCATGAACCTGAACTTTGGCGTGGATGCCCAGCGGGTGGGCTCCCGCTTGAAATCAGCACGGGTCAGATTGCTCTCAAGTTTTCCATATTTGATGTTCTGCCGTGCATGGCAGACCCGGATGGCCGGTCTTACCAGCACCGGCACCTGGAATTCTTCAGACAGATCAAAGGCCACCTTGATCATTTCCCTTGCCTCTTCAGGGCTTCCCGGGTCCAGCACCGGCACTTTGCCCAGGCGTGCCATGAGCCGCGAGTCCTGTTCGGTCTGGGAGGAATGGGGGCCGGGATCATCACAGGAGATAATCACAAGCCCACCGATGTTTCCGATATAAGCGGCCGACATAAATGAATCCGCCGCAACATTCAGGCCCACCATTTTCATGCAGCAGGCTGCCCGTTTACCGGAAATAGCTGCTGCAAAGGCATTGTCAAAGGCCACTTTTTCATTGATAGACCATTCAATACTGGTGTTCAGGTTGCCGGCCTTTGAAAATCGGACCACCTCGGGAAGGATTTCGCTGGACGGGGTCCCGGGATATGAGGTCATGATCTGGCAGCCTGCTTCCAAAAGCCCGATGGCAATGGCGCCGTTTCCTAATAAAAACTCTTCTTTCATTATAAGATCCTTAAAATTTGATTAATGCAAATTTTGTACAACCCCTTATTACCGGCAAATTAACATAGCCTGCCGCTCCAGGGGTTTAAATCCGGACAGCAAAAACTCCCGGGGTCAGACAGCATTCAAGGCAGGCCAGTGGAAGAGAAGCGGAGAAGCGGTTGCCGGTTTGGCAAATAAAACAAAGCGAATTCTGCAAGGTTCCATAAACAACTCCATTATAAAATAGATAAGGGTTATTGCAACACCAACTCGTATACGGTATACGGTGTACAATTATTGAATGTCAAGCACTATTTTTTAAGCCGTCACTTGAACCCCGACGGCAGATAAACCGCTGTGTTTCTGGAACCGGTCAACGGCTTTGTTCTTATGTCCCGGCAGCGGCAGCCTGACCTGAAAAGTACCAGCTAAATTTTAAATTGTCGTTGATCAAATTGCCTTTACAAGCAAGCTATATATTGATACGGATTTATTGTTCAAAATTTTTAATCGTTTAAGGCAGGATATCATTCAAATTTTCCTGGTATCCTGGTCTTTTCAATTACTGGTTTGGGGTTTGAAAATATAAAAAAATGAAAGAGTTTTTAATCGTCCAGCCGCATCCTTCAGCCCTTGTTCAATCACTCCGTGATATTGGCTATTCAATGGAATCGGCCATTGCTGATGTCATTGACAATTCTATTACTGCGGAAGCAAAAAATATCAACGTCAATTTTGCATGGAATAAGGAAAATCCATGGATAGCTGTTGTAGATGATGGTTGTGGAATGACCCCTGCTGAATTAACCGATGCCATGAGGCTTGGAAGCAGAAACCCCATGGAGGAACGCAGTTCAGAAGACCTGGGCAGGTTCGGCCTTGGGCTTAAAACAGCTTCATTTTCTCAATGTCGTCAATTAACACTTATCAGCAGAAAAGAGGGGATGCTGGCCGGTAGGGAGTGGGATCTTGATTTGATTGAGGAAAATCCTGATAATGGCTGGAGATTGCGGGTACTTGAAGGTTTTGAAATACAGCAGGACAAATATATTGCAGGGCTTTTATCTTTGGTCCCTCAAAGTGGAACCATTGTTTTGATGCGAAAGCTGGATCGTTATGATGGCCTGGAAAAGAAATTAAATTCACTTGTTGAGCAGACAAGAATACATCTTGAACTGGTTTTTCACCGTTTTCTGTCTCCCCGAAGAGGGAAAAAAAGGATCAATATTTTTCTGAATAATGGTCCACTCACGGCATTTAATCCATTCAATCTTTCCCACGCGGCCACTCAGGAATTGCCTGAGCAATCCATACATGTAAATGAACAATCTGTTAATGTTCAACCTTATGTATTACCCCATTATAACAAGACATCCCGTGAAGAGTATCAAAAATATTCCTGTTCAGGAGGGTATCTTCAGAATCAGGGTTTTTATGTGTACAGAAATCGAAGGCTTATTATTAAGGGAACATGGTTCCGCCTTATAAAAAAGGAAGAGCTCACAAAATTAATACGTGTTCAGGTTGATATTCCCAATTCACTGGATCATCTCTGGAAAATTGATGTAAAAAAATCACATGCTTCTCCACCGGAAGTAATAAGAAATGAACTGAAACTGATTATTGACCGAATAGCAGCTTCAGGAAAAAAAGTTTATCGACAGAAAGGGGAGAAACTGGCTGCTACCGCTAAAGTTCCAGGGTGGACAAGAACAGCAGCAGAAGGAAAAATAATATATGAGATCAACCGAGAACATCCATTAATCAAGAGACTTCAAGATGACCTGCCTGAAGAAAAACAGCTGGCGGTTAAAGATTTGATTTCTATGCTCGAAAGCAGTTTTCCGACTGAATTGTTCTACAGCGATGTTGCAAAAAAACCTGAGAATCTGTGTAAACCTGAATTCAACGAAGAACAGATTTCAGTTCTCCTGGACAGCTTTATCAGCCAGATGATCAACAGCGGAATCCCTGAAACAGAAATAGCGGAACGCTTAATTTCTATTGATCCATTCGCTGCCTATCCTGAAGAGATTGAAAAACTGTTAAAACAAAAAGGAATATTGAATGAATGATCAAAATGAAACAATTCATGATCATGCCGCAATCCTTGAAAAAATTGAAGATGGCGTTGCTATTCTGCTTGATGGTGGGAAAAAAGATCGAGATACCATAATTAATTTTGTCAGGCTGGTGGTAGCCAGCCAACACAATGATGAAACAGTTTCGGAGCAGGATATCCTGCAGATAACAAAAAGACTTGAGGCTCGTTTTGATATCAGTATGGAAGTTGGAAATCTGCTCTCAGCAGAAGGATATACGCCGTGGCTTGATGATGCTCGCCAGAATATTGACTGGTATTACTGGAAACGATATAAACGACTTCTTCCAGATAAAAAATTTAATCGTAAAATCATAAACGTCCTGGATATAGATACCAATA
>JAHJLN010000393.1 GCA_018821715.1 Pseudomonadota bacterium
ATGGCAGAAATATCGTTTTTCTTTGACCAGCGGATAGCTGTGTCCAAAAGAAGTTTTCCCGTTCTAAAAGACCGCCCCCTGAAATCTTTATCCACAAACATTTTCCTTAAGGCAACTGCATGGGTCCCAATATCTTTTAACGAAATCGTGCCAATGACATGATCGCCTTGCAGGGCGATCCAGAAATTGCCGCATCCTTTTTGATAAAAACTATCAATATCCAGAAGGTCTGGTTGATCTTTGGCAGTAATGGGGATGTGGAATTCATTTTGTTGAATACCTGTTATAAGCTGGACGACCTGGTCCTGGTATTCCTTTGAAAAAGGAATGATGTTTACCGGAATATCTGATTTTGCAGGGTCCTGGGTCAAAAAGGGGAGGCCGGCCGCAACTTTTTCAAGGAGTGTGGTCAAATTTTTTTTCTCGTTGGCATCTAAAAACCCCATGACCTTGGCAATTTTTGCATAGTAATCCGGCAGGATGGATTCAAGGGTTTTGATCCCCTTGGACGTTAACTTTAAAAACAGTTTCCTTCTATCAACATTATCCATGGTACTTGAAATCAAGCCGTCTTTTTCAAGGCCTTTGATAAGCCCTGTCATGGTGGCACGGGTTACGCCTATTTTTTCGGCAAGCTGCGAAGGGGTAATGGCTTTTTTAGGATTCCGGTTCATCACCACCAGAATTAAAAATTTCCCCTGGGAAAGATGATAGATTCCAAGGAGCTTTTCAAAACCAGCCAAAAGGTCGCTTCCCACCCTCAGCAGCTTAACCAGGGCCTGGGTGGAAGAAATATCCATTTTTTTATATCGTGACGACAGATCCTCAAATTCGGGTTGATCGGGCTGGTCCATTAAAAAAAACATGTTCTGCCTCCAAAAAATAATTGGTTAGCTCCCATATTATATGGCACCTAACTATAATGTCAACTCTTTTTCCCCCTGTTTTGTTTTCTTGTCCATCAATTAATCGTGCTTATATTCTCTAAAAATGACTCAATCAAAGGAGAACAATGATGGCTTCATCTTTAGAGCTTGAAATATTTTCAGATTATGTCTGACCCTGGTGCTATTTCATTACCGGGAGTATTGAAAAACTGGAAAAAGAATATGATATTCACGTGAAATGGCGGGCATTCCCCCTTCATCCGGATACCCCGGAACAGGGCCTGGCCCTGGAGGCGTTGTTTCAGAAAAAAGGGATACCTTTGAATGTAGACAAAGTAATGGAACAGCTCAAAGCCGCAGCAGCGAAATTCGGACTTGCTCTGGGCGACAGGAAAATGACCTATAACAGTCGTCTTGCCCAGGAAGTCGGGTTGTGGGCAGAGACAAAAGGTCAGGGCCACCCATTTCATATGGAAACATTTAAAGCCTATTTTGTTGAGGGAGTGAACATTGCGCAAAAAGATGTCCTGCTGAACCTGATTCAAAGATCGGGGCTTGATCCCAGAGAAGGAGAATCCATCATAGACAAAAGAACATTTTCCACTGCAGTGGATTCAGACTGGGACCTTTCAAGAAAAGCCGGGATAACTGCTGTGCCAACGTTCAGGATGGGTCTGGACAAGCTTGTGGGAGCACAGTCTTATGAAACGCTTAAAAAACTGGTTGATAAATATACTGATACAGCATCTTGATTCGGCAAGGTTCAGGGCCATCAGTAAGACCTCAAGTATAGTATAAGTTGTACATAAAAAAGGGATGGCCTTATAAAGATTATTTTACTGCCATCCCTTTTATTTTTTAATTCTTCTAACCAGCCAGGTACGTCTCATATCCATACTTAGCAAGAAAACCCAAGACAATAATAGCAACAAACACCATAATCGTTTTTAATTCACTCATAAGAATCTCCAATAATTAATCTAATAGCAATATAATAAAAAAGACCTTCTCAGGAATGGATGTTCCAAACCAAAGAAAAAATTAAACCGCATCTAAAGAATTTATAGATTTAAATTGTTTTGGATTGGTGGAAACCGTGAGGTTCGGCTTGAAGTTGTAAGAAACCGAATGAAATAAAACGTAATGGGAAGAAAAAATATAATTAGTTTATTTTTTGTATAATCTGATTGTGTACAGGTTAAAAAAAAGCTAATTTTTCTATCGTTCTCACAGATATCTTTATCTATCAGTTTTGAAGAAAAATTATTTTCAATGGTAATTTCGAATATTGGTAGAAAATAACTGTATCTATTTTCCAAGGAAACGGGGGGTGTCCCCAAAAACAATAAAATGATCAAAATATGAATATTGTTCTTATCCCAAATTCTCATTACGCAATCGTGTCCTATAATTTTTATAGGTTGTTTGTTCGTCTGTTTTTTGCTTTTACAAGAAAAGTTAGAAACGTCAAGGCACAAATCATGAAACAATATACTCAGTGGCATTGAAATGGTAAATATAAGCCCTAATACCATCAGGCCCCATGAGAAAATAAAATTTGTCAGGAATTGTAAACTGTGCGATGCACGCTATAGTTCTCTCCCATGTTGCACTCAAAAAATTACTTCTTGAAAACCGTAACGATACTGTTTGAATTGTTGAACATTTTAAGAATCAAGAGTCATGCAAGTAATGTTAACTTTTCATTTGTTTACATATGCTGCCAATTTTGATACGCAATATTGAGAAAATTAAAAATAATCAGGGATACATATCATGACAAATTGAATGATATGCAGAACCTCATAATTACTGGTTATGCACAAAAAGGATTGATCATGAAAATTGAAGAATGGGGAAAATCGAAAATCCTGAATTTGATTTTCAAACCAGCTGGATTCTTGATGGGAAATCAGATAAGAAGCTTGTTCATGAATCCTGAAAAAATGCTTCAAAATGCAGAATTGGATGCTTCTCAGACGGTATTGGAAATTGGTTGTGGCCCAGGATTTTTTACGATACCAGCAGCAACTATAGTGGGTAAAAATGGGAAATTGATAGCCATGGATGTCTCTACTGGTTTCCTTGAAGCAGTAGAAAAAAAGGTAAAAAAAGCAAATTTGAAAAATGTCGACATCATGCAAAAGGATGCACTAAATACTGGACTATCGGAAAACAGCATAGATAAGGTAATTTTATTTGGAGTAATCCCATTTCCTCTGCTACCTTTAGATAAGCTTTTGCCAGAAGTCTACCGGATTTTGAAACCAAAAGGCACAATGTCAGTATGGCTTTTTCCACCGCTAATTACCTATTGGGTGCTAAAAGTAATACCTCAGACCAATTTATTTGATCTGTTAAATAAGAATGGAAGCATTTATAACTATATACGTAAATAATTGGAAGAATAACAAATATTAAAAGCCGAAGGCAATCGCCCTCGAAAATATAAAATATCCAAATTCCAAGGTGAGTTAACTGTTTATCCACGTCCGTGACAGCCGTGGCTCAAACTCGCGTTATGATTACCCTGGTGCTCTATGTATTATTGAGTTTCGACAATGCAAAAAAACTGTAAAAATCCGGTAATTTATAGAATAATAATTGAATTTAATTTTTCCATAATATATTGTTGATAGATGGAAAAGTTTCTATCTATCAACAATATTATACAACACAATTATTGAGTATAAGCGGGGGCAAGAAAATGAGCCTTAAGACCGTATGGATTGATACTTTGTATAAAGTTGCAACAGGCAGTAGGAATGTCCGTAGATTTTTTACACCAATAGGGGCAATCATCTATGGTCTCTTAATACTTGGGTTTGTTGTCATAGCTTCGTATATTGACAAGTTAATAGGTCTTACCAATATATTCCCAAAGCCTGTAAATATCATTTTATCTTCCCCGATTTTTTTACTCGCAATATTTTTAATAGGATGGTCTGTTCAAAACTTTATTATCGTAAAAGGCACGCCAGTCCCGTTTAATCCCCCGCCTCAATTAGTTACTACAGGACCATACGCCTATACACGGAATCCAATGCTTACAGGTGTGTTTTTCCTACTCTTTGGTTTTGGTGTGTTTTTTGGATCTCTCTCTCTTCTTTTTGTATTCACACCACTTTTTATTCACATCAATTTTTGGGAACTCAAATCGATTGAGGAACCAGAACTCGAAAAGAGATTGGGTGCAGACTATATAAAATATCGGAAGAGGACACCAATGTTTTTCCCAAACTTGAGGGTAATATTTGGGAAAAGGGAATAGAAAACTGTATAACCTGTCAGCCCAGTTGACATGAGTCAAGGATTATTACCCCTGTCCAGAGATTTCAAAGCTCTAAATCCACCAGTATACCAAAAGTAACTGAAACATAAACTTTAAGAAAAATCAGTTCTGATCGATTCAAGCTGTCATGACTCTTTGTTTTGGTAATAAAATGAACACTATCTATAATATTTAATGTTTTTTAACTTCCAACATCACCGATGGAATCCGGTGCTTGTCCCTTGTTGAGCTATTGTTTTAATTCATAAAGAGTCTATGGCAGCCCTCTGTATGCCCCTTTATTATGGGAGGATCAATTCTTATTTTTATAATAACCTCGATAGAAAATCTGCGATTTCTTTATTCATGGCCTCATGGAATTGTACTCGATCAAATCCATTAGGATCATTCGCTACTTTCCCAACTTTATCCTTCATTCGGTCAGGAATTGGTGTAATAAACGAATAGTGCCCGGCATTTTTCACTACTATGTATTCAGATTCAATAAGGAGTTTTTTTTGTAGAAACTCTGCATGATAAGGGTAACGCAGAATGTCATCTTTTTCTGCACGATATATTCGAATCGGAATGTTAACTTTCACCAAAGATTGGTCATCATCAAAAAGCACACCAACCGGGGCCATCAAGACCGCAGCCTTTATCCTTGGGTCACGGGTGCTTTTTATAAGCCCTTCCCCCAATTCCTGTTGAGATAACACTCTAAAGATATTACAAAAGGTTGAGTCATCGTGATGTTTGTTGCAATGCTCACGGATATTGGCCATATTGGGTATTCCGCCTGCAAGAGCTAACGCAGTGTACGCGCCTGCTGAATGCCCGATAACAGCAATACGGTTTACGTTAATATTCTCTTTGAATCCAGGCTGACTAAGAAGAAGATCAATGGCTTTTGATATCTCGTCCGGTCTGTTTATTAAATTTTTAAAGGTGCCTTCTTCAGAATTATCTAAAAAATTATTATGCGGATGCAAAACGGCTGCCACGATATATCCCATCTTTGCCAGATATATAGCGGTATCTCTATGGTTTAAATGACTGCCACCATCGCCATGGGAAATCAAAATCAAACCGCGGCTACCTGGTTCGACAGTTGCACTTTTAGCCACCTCCATTTCATAAGGACCTATCTTAGTGATTTTAGCATGTTCTGATGTGGGATACCAAACCATGATGTGCATCTCTACATCTTCAGACTGAATAAAAGTAGAAATACGTTGCAGTCCTATATTATAATTCTTTTGTTCTCCATAGATGGTTCCTGCTTGAAAAATTAAAAGCAAAACAATCAAGCTCCTAATAGTTAATTTCATTATTCTGATTCCTTTTTTAACAAAAAATTATTTAGGTTCCGTATATAATACAATTCTACATGATATGCAAAAATTCTTAGTTAAAATTTTAAATAAATTAGTATCAAGAACAAATATAATTGAAAAAAAACTTAAATTACAATATCCATAATATTTATTCGAAAAGAGGCCCCTTCTGAAACTTCGACTAATTATCCCAAAGGTGATTTTCCAATGGTCTGAATTCTAAAAGATATCAGGAGAATACGTTACTGAAAATGTTGATAAAAAATTGATGGTGATTCATGCACTCATTCACATCGTATCCGTAAAAATATTCAAGCCATAACCGATAAAGATTAAGCCAAAGAACCCTGTGAAAAACCCCAGAGCTGTGATGACTCTAAAAAGATTCCTATTTGAACTATGGATTCGAGATGCGCGTATATCAGCAAAATAAACCGTTCCATCTGAAAGAAGGTTCTCTTCTTCATATTTTTTAAGATCATTGGTATTATTACGACCTTTGATAAACATATATATCCCTGCTGCTAAGATGATACATCCTGTTGTTAAAAACATAACGATTCCTGTTCAAATCTATAAAGTATTAACAATTAGACCATCATACTGATTTTTCAGGAATCTTCAATCTATTGTTTTGGAGACAGGACTAAGCCATGGTAAAGAGTTCTTTTATGGTGTTGAGGTTGTTTTTTCTCTCAAGAATCAGGCGATGGGCGTTTTTTAAATCAACCGGTTCAAACTTTATGGTATCTCCCGGGGTTGTCTGGGCAACAATGGGGAGGTCTGAAGAAATGACGGTTGCAATTTTTGCATATCCGCCAACTGTTTGCTCGACCAATAGGATGATGGGCTGCTGATCCGGCGGAATTTGAATGCTGCCGGGCATGGAGGGTTCTGATACAATGCTTTTGGGCATGCCTTCTTTGATGGGAACAGTGTTTCCCTGCAACCGGTATCCCATGCGATCCGCCTTGGCAGTTACCATATATTCGGATTGGAATATGGTTTCAATGCCTGTATCAAAATAATCATCCTGGGGCCCAAGAATGGCCCTGACGACTGCCTGGGAAGAATAGACCGGTATCAACTGTTTGGGAATTGTCCGTACTTTTTTTAACAAAGGGATGTCCCGGGTTTCCAGGATATCATTTTTCTGGAGGGGTCGTCCGTTAAATCCGCCAATTTTACCGCCCACATATGTAGAAAAACTGCCCATGACTTGGGGCACCTTGATGCCCCCGCTAACAGCCAGATAGGCCCGGCATCCGGACTGAACCTGGCCAATGGTGATACAATCGCCCGGCTTGACCCTCAGGGAACACCATTGATTCACCGGGGTATCATTGATTCTTATCCCCATTGTTGCACCGGTCAGCGCAATATCCATTACCCTGGTGATCTCAAGGGACGGTCCCATGACGGTAAGTTCCATGACCGCTGTGTTTTCAGGGTTGCCCACCAGAAGATTTGACAGCATAAAGGCAAAGACGTCCATCACGCCTGAAACCGGTATGCCCATATTCTGAAATCCGAATCTGCCCTTATCCTGTATGGTTGTATAGCCTCCGGGAGATAGGACCTTTATGGCTGACATCAATCGGCCTCCTTTTCTTTGAGCCGTGTATATTCCTGTCTGGAAATCGGTATGAATTTTATCTTGTCCCCGGCCTGGTAAAGAAAAGGATTCTCCCGTTGGGGGGCAAAAAGGGTTAAAGGGGTTCTGCCGATAATCTGCCATCCGCCCGGGCTGGTGACAGGGTACATGCCGGTCTGGTTGTTTGCAATGCCCACAGAACCTTCGGGTACAGCCATTCGGGGTGTTTTAAGCCGGGGGGTGAACAGTTTTTCATCAAGTCCCCCCAGGAAGGGAAACCCCGGGGTGAAACCCACCATATAAATTAAATATTCCGGTTTGGAATGAAGTCGGATGACCTCTTCAACGCCTATGCCGGCGATTTCTGCCACCGTCTCAATATCCGGTCCGAAAGGTCCACCATAACATACCGGTATCTCAACCACCTTGAACGGTTCAGCGGTTTCATAATCAAGCGTGGTTTCGACCTGCTCAATAAAGCGTACAAGTTTTTCCGGAAGGGTAATTAAAGGATCATAAATTAACAGCAGGGCCCGGTATGTCGGAATGATTTCAATAACACCCTGAAGGGTATTCTTTTTAATTGCCGCGGCAACAGCTCTTACTTTTGCATTCACATCCGGGTCAATTCCCTGTCCGAATTCAACGATGATGCCCGTGTCTCCTGCAAGATGCCAGATTATTTTTTTGCCCCGCCCCTTTCCCATTGCTAATTTTTCATTCCCATGGATTTTATCGTTATGCTGTTTGCTTTTAAAGTGGTTTTAATTGTTTTTACAAGATCAACAGCTAAAAGGTTGTCCCCATGTACGCATAAGGTCTGGACATCAAGTTCTATGGTTTTTCCATCCACGGATTTAACAAATCCGTTTGCCATATCCAGGGCTCTTTTGGCCACGCGTTCAGGGTCTAAGATCACTGCGCCCGGCTCTTTCCTGGACACCAGCGTACCCTCAGGCGTATAGGCCCTGTCCGGGAAAGCTTCATAGACCACCTTGAGTCCAAGTTCTTCTCCCACCTGTCTCATGGTCTCTCCTTTTTTTCCTGCCAGGGCGACAAAATAAAGATTTGGATCAAGACTCAGAATGCTTTCAGCAACAGCCCTGGCAATGGTTTTATTTTCAACGGCATCCAGATAGAGGGCTCCGTGGGGTTTTACATGTGCAAGGGCGGTACCGTGAACCTTGCAAAAAGCCATGAGGGCCCCCACCTGAAAAACCAGATACTGTTTGATTTCTTCTGCCGTCAGCGCCATGCTTCTGCGGCCAAACCCCATAAGATCCGGATACCCCGGGTGGGCACCGATTCTCACATTGTTTGCCATGGCCATTTTAACTGTTTTGTCCATGACCATGGGATCCCCGGCATGAAAGCCGCAGGCAATATTTGCAGAGCTGATATGCGCCATGACCTTTTCATCCATTCCAATGGTGTAAGCCCCAAAGCTTTCTCCCATATCACAGTTTAGATCTATTGTTTTCATGACATACCCTTATTCATTATTTTGCTGCCATCAGTTCGGGCAGATATAAAGCAATTTGTGGAAATATAGTTAAAATTGCCGTGGTTAACAACATTAAAAAAAAGAAGGGTAATGCATATCTGGCAATTTTCATGATGGGCTCTCCGGTCAGCCCCTGTATGACAAAAAGGTTAAAGCCAACAGGCGGAGTGATCTGGCTGACTTCCACCATTAATATCAGATAGATCCCAAACCAGATAGGGTCAAACCCGGCAGCCGTCACCATGGGAAGGGCAATGGGAAGGGTCATGACAACAATGGAAAATCCGTCCAGAAGGCAGCCCAGTACAATATAGACGCAGCCCAGAAGAAGCATCAGCATATAGGGAGACAGGTTCATCTGGCTGATGGACTGGGTGATGGCAGCCGGGATTCCTAAAAATCCCATGGTTCTGGACAAGAATCCTGCACCCACAACAATGAGCATGATCATGGCATTGGTTTTTACAGCGCCTTTCAGGCATTCAAGACAGATGCCCAGGGTCATCTGGCGGTTGAGAACCGCAAATATAAACGCACCCAAAACCCCTAAAGCCGCTGCTTCCGTCGGCGTGGCATAGCCCCCGTAAATGCTGCCCAGTACCATGAGGATCAGGATCAATGTCGGGGCAAGATCCTTGAGCCCGATCAGCCGGTCTGCCCAGGAATAGCTATCCTGGCCTCTGGGCGCAATGTCGGGATCTTTTATTCCCCTGTAAAGAATATAGGCGGAATAGATCCCTGACAGGAGCAGGCCCGGCAGAACACCGGCCATGAACATTTTCCCGATGGAAACCTCTGCAAGGATGGCATAGACGATCATGATCAGTGACGGCGGGATTAAAAACCCCAAAGTTCCTGCCCCTGCCAGTGATCCCATGGAAAGACTCTTATCATATCCCAGTTTGTCAAATTCAGCCAGGGTGATTCGCCCCACAGTGGCGGTTGTGGCGGCACTGGAACCCGAGACTGCCGCAAAAAGCGTACAGGAGACAATGTTCATGAGCAACAGACCTCCTGGAAGACGGTAAAGCCATGGGACAAGTGCTTTGAACAGTTTTTCCGAAATGCCTGATCGATAAAGGATTTCACCCATGAGAATAAACAGGGGCAGCGCAACATACTCCCATTTTTCAATGGTGGCCCATAAAGATGAGGCCATGTTGTTCCCGGCAGGAAGGGAAGAAAAAAAAGTCATGCCGATAAACCCGACAATAAAAAGGGAAAACCCGACCCAAACCCCGGCTGCCAGGGTTAAAAAGAGGACACCAAATACAATGATGGACATGAACAAAAGTTCTGTTTCCATTACACCACCTCTTCTTTGGTTTTAATGGCAGTAAAGGTTTTAATACTGGTGGCAAAAAGTTGAATAAAAAAACAGGTTGCACCAATGAGCATGAGGGTCTGGGGAATCCACAAAGGCGTATGGGTAAGCGTTCCTGAAGTTGATTCGTAGCGGATGGCTGATGTTACCATTTTAAAAAGATACCACCATAGATATCCCATGAAAACCGTTGTGATGGCCGTTGCAATAAACGTAATAATTCTTGCCGCAATTTGGGGCAGGAACCCAAGGATAAGGGTGATCCGGATATGCCCTTTTTCCTTTAGACAATATCCTGCCCCCAGAAAAATAATGGCTGCAAGGCCATAGGCACTGTATTCGTCCGCAATCAGCGTTGTTTTTTGAAACAGGTTCCATAAAAAAATTTCCACCAGGATCAACAGGGTCATCACTCCTAAAATCACGGCGGAAACTGTTGCCATAACATCGCTTAACGCATCGGACAGTTTTACAAGTCGATTCATTGTTGTCACCCAGTCATTCATATCATTAAAATTGATCGTAACGGTCAGGCTATCTTACACGGCTAATGCCAACTTAATGGGTCGGCAAGCCTGGGCAGTGTTCGCCTCAAGCCTGCCAAAAAAAAATTGCTGAAATAAAAAAGTTAGCGGCCCGTAATCTTGTAATATTCCGCCAGAATGGCCTGTGCATCAGCACCGGCTTTTGCTGCCCAGGCTGATCTTAATTTTTCACCCACGGCATTGAGTTCTGCACGGAACTTTTTGCCCACAGGATCAATCATCATACCGTTTTCAACCAGGGTGGCGTGGCTTTTCCGATCCATGTCGCCGGCAAGGTTCCACATGTCATCTTCCATTTGAGCGGCCACTTCAAGTATTGTGACCTGGGTGTTCTTATCCAGTTTATTCCAGGCATCCATATTGACATTGATCATGTTCACAGGGCCCACTATATTGATGGGAGTGAAATATTTAAGCACTTCCCAGGCCTTTGCATCAACGCCTGAAACCGAAGAGGTATACATGCAATCCAGAAGTCCTGCTTTCATGGCAGGATAGACTTCTGAAAACGGCATTTTTCTGGCAGCAATCCCTGTGGCTTCTCCAAAGGCAAGGCCTGTGCCGTCGTAAACCCTCATTTTAAGTCCGCTTAAATCAGACTCGGATTTTACAGTCCGCTGGGTATAAATACCTGAAAACGGCCAGACAGAAGTGTAGAGTGTCATCTGATTGAATTTTTTCAAGTTTTTCGCATACACGGGTTTTGCCAGCTGATAAAGAAGACGCTGTTCAAACGCATTGGTAGAAATAAACGGCTGGGCCGTCAATGCAAGTACCGGGGCATCCCCTTCAACCATGCCGGTGGGAATCTCTGCAATGCTCAGCTGGCCTTCTGCAACCGCTCTTAAAAGCTCCGGGCCCTTAAATCCAAGAGAGGCGCCAGGATGCAGCACAATGGTCAATTCGCCGTTTGTTGCTTTGGCAACTTCATCTGCAAATTTTTGTGCACCCTTGGAATGAAAATTTCCTGCCGGATAGTTCAGGTGCAGGTCCCATTTTGTTTTTGCCATGGCAGTGGAAAAGAGGGTTAAGGCAAACATCAAACCGGTTAATACAATTAATACTTTTTTCATTTTGTTTTCCTTTCCTTATGTGTTGATATGATAAGATCTCTCATCCAATGGATGTTTTCAGGATGTCATAAAAATAATTATCCGCTGTCTGAAAGTCTCAATGTGTTCTTGTAATAATTGCTTGAGCCTGGTTTCATCTTTTTTGCACAGGCTGTCGATTAACTGGTCATGTTCCTGTACGACAGACTTATAATGTATTTCAAGGGGCCTTTTGGGGTCTATAATGTTGTTATAGGACAGGAATGACAGCCTTTTGGCTTCTTTTCTGACATCATTCACCGCCCGGATTAAAAATTCATTCTGGGAGCATTTTGCAAAATTCATGTGAAAGTCGTGGTTTGCTTCCACCAGATTAAAGACTTTGTTTGAAAGGATGGCTTTTTTAACAGCTTCATTTGACTGGTTCATTTTTTTGATAAAGGTTGAACAATCCTTGTTAATCGCTACATCAACCACGCCAAATTCAAAGATATGCATGCTTTCAAACATGGCCTTGGTATTCTGCAGGGTAATGGGTCTGACAATGACCCCTCTGTTGGGATGGGATTCCACCATCTTTTCCCCTTGCAGCCTCACAAGGGCTTCTCTGATGGGAGTCCTGCCGATTCCCAGTTCTTCCACCAGCTGGTTTTCTTCAAGGTGCTGACTGGGCTGATATTCAAGACAGATGATTTTTTTGATAATGGTTTCATATGCAATGACAGCCAGGGGTTGTTTCGGGATTTTTATTATTTTTTCAGATGGTTTCATTGGGTGCAACTGTCCTTTTTTGTTAGGCTTTTAACTCCAATAAAAATATACTTGACATAGATTCAAAATATATGTCAAGTATATTTTGAAAAAAATGAATGATGAACCCGCAAAAAAAAGGAGACACCGATGGAGGACACTATCTATAAACTGACATCACCGCTTATGGGAACTTTTTATCGTGCTTCCGCACCGGGTAACCCGCCCCTGGTAGAGATCGGACAAAAAATTAAATCATCTGATGTCGTCTGCGTGATTGAATCCATGAAAATATTTACAGAACTTCGCAGTGAATATTCAGGCATAGTAAAAGAAATTCTGGTGGAAAATGAAGATCTTGTTATGAAAAAACAACCCCTGATTATCATAGATAAAGACGTGTCAGGATTGATATAAAAAAAAGGAGGGGGCCATGCTGTTTAAGCGTATCTTAATTGCCAACAGGGGTGAGATTGCAGTAAGGGTCATCCGTGCCTGCAGGGAAATGGGAATTGCGACCGTTGCTGTTTATTCCGATGCAGACAAGGACAGCCTCCATGTCAAGTATGCAGATGATGCCGTAAATATAGGGCCTGCATTAAGTCATAAAAGCTATTTGAATATGGATAATATCATTGATGCGGCAAAAAAGACAAAAGCAGATGCCATCCATCCCGGATACGGATTTTTGTCTGAGAATGCTGCTTTTGCACAGGCTTGCCAGGACAATGACATAACGTTTATCGGGCCGACTGCCCACTGCATTGCAAAAGCAGGAGACAAATCATCCGCCCGGAAGGCGTTGATAGATATTGGCATCCCTGTGATTCCGGGAAGCGATGATATCCTTTTGTCATCGGATATGGCATGTGTTGCGGCTGATTCAGTTGGTTTCCCAGTGATCTTAAAGGCCTCGGGCGGCGGCGGCGGTCGGGGAATGAGAATTGCCCGTACTAAAAAAGAACTTATAGACGCATTTTCCATGGCATCGGGCGAAGCCGCGGCAGCATTTGGCAATCCTGATATTTATCTTGAAAAATATATTGAAAAACCAAGACATATTGAAATCCAGATCCTGGGAGATATGTTTGGGAATTTTGTCCATCTGGCAGAACGGGAATGCAGTATCCAGATGAGATATCAAAAATTGATTGAAGAAGCCCCTTCATCCTTTGTGGATGAAGAACTTCGCGCTACTCTCGGGGAAACTGCCATCACCATTGCCAGAGCCATCGGCTACCACAATGCAGGCACCATTGAGTTCTTATTGGATAAGGACAAGAATTTTTATTTCATGGAGGTCAATGCCAGGGTCCAGGTTGAGCATCCTGTTACAGAACTGATTACCGGTATTGATATTGTTCGGCAGCAGATCCTGATTTCAGCCGGCCAAAAGCTTACTATCCGGCAGGATGAAATCATCCCCAATGGCTGGTCCATTGAATGCCGGATCAATGCGTCAGACCCTGATGACGATTTTATGCCGTCTCCAGGGAGAATTGAGTCCATTCTTTTTCCCGGCGGACCAGGGGTCAGGATCGATACCCATATCCATGACAACTACATGGTCGGACCCTTTTATGACGCCCTTATCGGCAAACTTATTGTCTGGGATAAGGACCGGCCGATGGCCATCAGCCGCATGAAAAGGGCGCTGGATGAATTTGAGATCAAAGGAATTCAAACAACCATTCCTTTTTTTCGAAAAATATTTAGGAACAAAGACTTTCAAAAAGGTGACATTGACACTCATTTTTTAGAAAATATATCGTCTGCAAAAGTGAACACATAAACCCTGAATTTAGGGTCACATTGGAATTTTTTAATTTTATCGGTACTTTTTTCATTCTTGACAATTTTTAAAAAAACCGTTAGATTGTTGTGTTTATTATGGTTTGTAGTATTAACGGTTTTAATCAAAGTAAATTTAGGTAAGGATTTAAAGATTTATGAAACGAACATTTCAACCCAGCAACCGGAAAAGAACAAGAAAACATGGATTTCTTAAAAGAATGTCCACACCCGGTGGGAAACGTGTAATTAACGCCAGGCGAGCAAAAGGAAGAAAAAAACTTACAGTTTAGCAAAGGGATTTATTGAGTAACTTTTGTTTTCCAAAAAAGGTAAGGCTCCTAAAGAGAGCTCAATTTTTAACACTTTCGAAACAAGGGAAAAAAGTACATACAGACGGCTTTTTAGCAATTGTACTTAAAGAAACAGCTCAAAACAATCGAATTGGCATTACAGTATCCAAAAAAGTGGGGAATGCAGTAGAGCG
>JAHJLN010000394.1 GCA_018821715.1 Pseudomonadota bacterium
AATTTTATTACAATCATAACAATTTCTCTTTCAATTCTGGTTGTCAGCGTGTTTTTGCTTTTTTTTGAGAATGCCAGCCGGGTGATAGAATCATGGAATCAGGGCGGACGGGCAATGATTTATCTTAAAAATGACTTCAGCCTGGATATGCTTCCCCAGTTAAAAGCCAGGATCAATGCCCTGGGTGATATTGATGAGATGGTCTATATTTCAAAAACCCAGGCCCTTGATAAACTCAAGAAGGATATGGAAGCCAGAAGTGCTTTTTTAAAGACGTTGAATGAAAACCCTTTGCCGGATGCTTTGGAAATAAAAATGAGATCCTATAATAGTTTTGAAGAGGTCCAAAAATTTGCCCAAAATATAAAAGCAATCGAGATCGTAGAGGACATTGAGTATGGCCAGGGCTGGCTGGGCAAATTTTTAAGCATTTTTAATCTGTTCAAGATCACTGGATATGCCATGTGCAGCCTCTTTTTTTTAATTGCATTGTTTATTACGGCCAATACAGTCCGGCTGGCGTTTTACTCCCGCAAACTTGAAGTTGAAATCATGCGCCTTGTGGGTGCAACAGAAACATTCATAAAAGCGCCTTTTTATGTCGAAGGACTTCTCCAGGGGTTTTTTGGAGGTGTTCTGGGATTGACCGTTCTTTTGATAACCTATCTGACGATTTCATCAGGCATTACTCAAAGCCTTGCTTCCTATATGTATTTTGATATCAGGTTTCTGTCTATTAAAATCATTTTGTTAATTATTTTCGGCAGTACTTTTTTAGGTTGGTTTGGATGCTATCTATCCTTAAAGCAAATACTAAAATAACCTTTTTTTTTATCGGGTGTGCAATCCTATTGCTAACCGGTTCAGGGTTTGCCCTTGATAAGGTTCATTACAAGGGTATTGTCACTTCATTTAAATTGAATATACGAAAAGAACCCTTGCGCAGTTCCGATGTTGTCAGTGTTGTTGAAAAGGGTGAAACGGTTGACGTGCTTCAGGAACAAGGCGATATCGGCGCATGGCTGGCCATAGAGTATAAAGGAGATAAAGGCTATATAAGGAATCGTCCTCAGTATATCAAGCTTATCCTTGTCCCGGAAAAAAAAGAAAAGACAAACGATCAGGAAGCAAAAACACAGGAAAAACAAAAAATTAAAGTCAGGATTCAAACCCAGGAGAAAATGGTAGAAACATTTTCTCAAAAAGAGGTTGAAATCATAGAAGGCTTAAATGAAATTGATTATTCCCTGAATAAAGCCCGCATAAAAGTCTTGGCATTGTCTACGGAAATAATGCAGCTGGAAGGAAAAATCGAGCTGCTCAACCAGGACAGGGAACGATTGGCCAAAGAAATTGATCAAAATCGTGACTATGCAGGAAAAAGGCTTAGAGCCCTTTATAAAATGAATATGATCGGCAGGCTTGAGGTTGCCGGACTGCCAACCTCGATATTTGATTTTTTTCTTCAGCAGAATTCAATGAAAAGGATCACGGCTTCTGATTTTCAAATCCTTGAAAAACAGAATTTGGATCTTGAAAAATTTGAAATACTGGAAATGGAGCTTCAAAAGGAAATTCTGGCAAAGACATCTCTTGAAACTCAATTCAATGATCAAATAAGGATAAATCAAAAAGAGACCTTGAAAAAGGAATTAATCTTAAAAGAAATCCGTCAGAAAAAGAAATTATCCCTTGCAGCTGTTGAATCTTTAAAAGAGGCGGAACTTCAACTGGATAACCGGATCAGCAGTATTCAGAAGGGTGAGGCATCCTCCTTCAGCACGTCTTCTTTTTCAAGTCATAAAGGGCGGCTTTTGATTCCGGTAAAAGGTGATGTTATTTCAGATTTCGGTCCTTCAAGCACCGGGGATTACAAATCCTTCACTTTTCAGAAAGGAATTGATATAAGGGTAGAAAGGGGTGAACCCGTAAAATCAGTCTTTAAGGGAGAAATCATGTTTGCCCAATGGCTCAAGGGCTATGGGAATTTATTGATTATCGATCATGGAGACAATTATTATACGCTGTACGCCCATGTTGAAGAGATTTTTAAACAAAAAGGGGAAACCGTTGAAACCGGTGAGGTGATTGCAACCGCCGGTGACACAGGATCCATCAAAGGAATGTGTCTGCATTTTGAAGTCAGGCATCACGGCAAACCAGTAAATCCTATGAAGTGGTTGAGAAAAGGAGCTTAAAGATGAAATTCAGATCCAGTAACGTATTCAGGTTCGGGTTTTCCATGGTGATTGCTGCCGGTATATTTTTATCTATTGCAGGATTTAAAGGCATATTGCATGCTGATGAGAATACCTATAAATCTTTAAAGCTGTTTACAGATGTTTTGGAAGAGCTGGAAAAAAATTATGTGGATGATGTAAACACTGAAGAGTTGATCCATAATGCCATTAAGGGCATGGTAGGAAATCTTGATCCCCACTCAAGCTTTATGCCTCCTGAAGCCTTTGATGAACTCCAGGATGATACAAAAGGAGAGTTTTCCGGCATCGGCATCGTCATTACAATGAAAGACGGTATCTTAACCGTGGTGTCCCCCATTGAAGGAACACCTGCATATAAAGCCGGTATCCAGGCCGGTGATATCATTATCAGGATTGATGATAAGTCAACAAAGGACATGGCCCTTTGGGAGGCGGTGAACATGATGCGGGGCCCCAAGCATAAAACCGTTCTGATCACCATTATCCGGCAAGATGAACCCGCCTCCATTGAATATTCACTTCAACGGGACCTGATCCCGATGGAAAGTGTCAGAAGTGTGATGCTGGAACCCGGATATGGATATCTTCGCATTACCAATTTCAGAATGAGCACCCTTGATGACATAAAGGAAAACCTGGAAAAACTGGAATCTCAGAACAAGGGATTAAAAGGCCTTGTCATGGATTTAAGGGATAATCCAGGTGGCCTTCTGGATCAGGCGGTTAAAATATCTGATCTTTTTCTTGCCCAGGGCGATATTGTTTCCATCAAAGGGCGGCAGGAAAGGAACACCCAGGTTTTTAAAGCATATGCCAGTGATGATGACCGTAAATATCCCGTTGTTGTTCTCATCAACGGCGGATCTGCCTCTGCTTCTGAAATTGTGGCAGGTGCATTGCAGGACCATTCCAGGGCCTTGATCCTGGGAACAACTTCCTTTGGAAAAGGTTCGGTTCAGACGGTTCGGCCTTTAAAGGACGGCTTTGGCATTAAGTATACCATTGCAAGATACTATACCCCCAATGGAAGATCCATACAGGCCAAAGGCATTGAACCGGATATTGAGGTGAAATACGAGATCCTTGAAGAAAAAGAAAAAAAGACGTCCACCTTTGACAGAATGGTAAGAGAAAAAGATTTAAAAAACAGTTTAAAACCTGAAACGACAATACAACCGGAAAAAGTAAAAAAACAACCCAAAAAACATCAGAGACTACTTGATACCGACCAGCTTCAGCATGATGCCCAAGTTAAAAGAGCCCTTGATATTTTGATAAGCTACGGAGTCTTCAGCAAACTAAATGGCAGCTAAAAAAAGAGGTATACCCAAAAAAAAGGCCGTATCAAGAAAACAGACAAACCAGCGGAAAAGCCAAAAACCAGTTATCTTTAATGAATTAAAAAAGATTCTTGTGGGGATAGCCATTCTTGTTTCAGTGTGCCTGACCGTGGCCATGATAGCAGATATTTTCTTTCAGCCCGGCCGTATTGAAAAAAAAGAGGCCATTCCCCAAAAGGCTGACAAACCCAAAATCAAGCCTATCCAGGAAGGTATCAGTCAGGCAAAGCCTAAAAAGCCTGTGACAGGGTTGAAAGGAAAGCCGGAAGAAACTATAAAATACGAGGTGTTTGAGGATATCGACCAAACCATTATCGTAAAGCCGATGCCGCCTGAGAAGGATCATATCCCTAAAATTGCCATCATTATTGATGACATAGGGTATGATAAAAAGACGGCTCTGGCATTATGTGATTTAAATCCAGATATTACCTTTTCAGTCCTGCCATTTTCACCATTTGGCAAATATATTTCTGAAAAACTGCATAAAAAAGGCTCTCAGCTGATGCTCCATCTGCCCATGGAACCGGTTGAATATCCTAGTGTAAATCCAGGGCCTGGTGCCATTTTATCCAGCATGTCTCCTGACATTCTTTTAGATCAGTTAAGAAAAAATATTCAGGATGTCCCCCATATCGTCGGTGTGAACAACCATATGGGATCAAAACTGACCACCCAATCCGACCAGATGAATCAGATTTTTACCATTTTAAAAATGGATAATTTATTTTTTATTGACTCAAGAACCGCACCAAAATCCCAGGGCCAGGCATCGGCAAGATTGTTAAAAATAAAATTTGCCCATAGAGATGTTTTTTTAGATAATATCCAGGATACCGTCTATATCACAGGACAATTTAAAGAGTTGCTTGATCTTGCAAAAAGGCACGGATCTGCCATCGGTATCGGGCATCCCTATAAAGCAACCCTGGAAACGCTTTTAAAGGAATTGCCAAAACTGAAAAATAAAGTGGAAATTGTCCGTGCCAGCTCTTTGACAGCAATTCCTGATTAATCATTTTTGACGTCCTCTCTTTAATAACTCTGCTTTTTAAAGCGGTGCAATTTCCATTTTTGCTGGCCGTATCTCGTAATTTTCTGTAAATAGCTTTTTAATTCATAAAACTGATATCGATAAAAAAATCAAAATCCCTAAAAAAAACATTGTTTTATTGCATTTTTAAGGGTTTACCCTGATTGTTTTTTGTACTTAAGCAGTGTATAGAAAAATGAAATTCATAATAATCGTGGATGTCGTGGAAAAATTATGAGAGTAGTAATCACCGGAATGGGAATAATATCACCTGTCGGGAATGACCTGGAGACGTATTGGCAAGCTTTGATCTCCGGCCATTCCGGCGTGGGGTTAATCCATGATTGTTGTTTGAGCCGATTAAATTGCCATTTCGCAGGTCAGGTCTGCAATTTAAACATCAAGGGTTTTTTGAATACAAGAGAAGTGCGACGTATGGATCGATTTTGCCAATTTGCAATTATTGCGGCAAAAAATGCATGGAACGACAGTGGACGAAATTCAATCAAAGGTCCCCATGAAAATACCGGGGTGATTTTCGGAACGGGAATTGGCGGGATCTCTACCTGGGACAATCGTTTGATACCAAATTCGGATTCAGGCGAAAAAACAGGTATGGATGCCTTTACCATTCCACGCATTATGAACAATGCTGCAGCTGCACAAATTGCCATGCAATTAAATCTAAAAGGCATGAACATAACTGTAAATACAGCTTGTTCTGCAGGAGCCAATGCCATTGGAATGGCCTTTCGGGAAATCAGGGCTGGGAACTTAGACTGCATCATCTGTGGTGGAGCTGAAGCACCCATTACTCCCAAAATTTTGAAAGCCTGGGATATTTTAGGTGTGCTTTCAAAAGAAAATACGAAAAATGCAGTAAGGCCTTTTGATAAAAACAGAACCGGTTTTGTCCTGGCCGAGGGGGCAGCCGCAGTTGTTCTGGAATCCCTAAATTCTGCGGCTCGGCACAACAGGAAAATTTATGCTGAAATAATCGGCTTTGGCTCGAACTGTGATGCGCACCATCTGACATCTCCTGCAAAAGCCGGCCAAGTAAAAGCCATTCGACTGGCTTTGAATGATGCAGGGATCAAGGCAAAAAAAATTGATTACATAAATGCACACGGCACAGCGACCAAACTAAATGATCGTGTTGAAACTTATGCCATTAAAGAAGTGTTTGAAAATTTTGCCCATCACATCCCCATCAGTTCGACAAAATCCATGCTCGGTCATGCCATGGGGGCTTCATCAGCCATGGAGATAGTAGTTACAGCTTTGAGTGTAAAGAATAATGTCATTCATCCAACCTTGAATTATCAGGAACCTGATCCTGAATGCGATCTTGATTATGTTCCCGGAAAAGCCAGGATTAAAACAATAAACCATGCCCTATCAAATTCATTTGGATTTGGCGGCAGCAACGCAGTTTTAGTGGTGAAAAAATGGAAAAATTAAAAAGAACAATCATTAAAATTATTGGGAAAGAACTTGATGTGCCGCCACGATCTATCAAGGATGACACATCAATTCAGGAAGATTTAGGTGCGGATTCTCTGGATGTCATTAACATTGTAATGGCCATTGAAAATAAGTTCAACATTGAAATTGATCAGGATATGATTATGGAATTTAACACAGTGAACAACATTGTTCGTGCACTGGCAATAGCCATTGAGCCTGAAAGAAGATAATTCATGCGCAAGGATAAACAGGTACATTTAGAACAAATTGAAAAAGCTAAGTCATTGCAAACAAATGACAATATGCTAAAGATAGTACTCATTCCTAAATTAACGAACCCTTTTATATGCAGGTTTTTTAATCCCAGGTATTCATTTGATACAGGGGTATTATCGCTTGGGTCATATGTCAGAAAAAAAGCTGATGTTACAATTAAAAGTATTTTTGGTCATATTGGAAAGAAATATCTGACCCGGACAGATATGATAAGAATTTCGAGCAAAAATTATCTGTATGAATTTGTAAATTATATCTTAGATGAAGCGCCTGATATTGTTGGGCTAAGCTGCCTTGATACATCACTTTTAAATACCGTGGTCCTTTCAAAGGCCATTAAAACGAAAAACAACAATATCAAAATTGTTTTAGGAGGTCCGGGTGTTTTTTACAATTCTTCTGATTTAATGAACAATTTTAACTTTATCGATTGTTGCATTATTGGTGAAGGAGAAATCGCTTTTGAAAACTTGATCGATTATTTTAATGGGAAAACAGCCATTGATAGCGTGCCCGGACTGGTCTACAGAAACGGATCAAAAATTTTAACCAATACTCCTGCAACCGTTATGGACATTAATGCACTCCCTTACCTTTGTTTTGATCTGTATGATGTACAGCCGGGCGCACTTAACTCCATTAATTGTGAGACAGGGCGCGGATGTCCGTACCAATGCACTTTTTGCTCTACAACAGCTTTCTGGGGGAACCGGTTCAGGGTTAAGGACCCGGAACGTATGGCCTGTGAAATCAAGCATTATTGCAGGTTGTATGGAAAGATCTCTCATTTTGATTTTCATTCCCACGACAATTTCTTAACCAATAAAAAATACATTAAACAATTATTTTACGAACTTGGGAAACGAAATCTAAAAATATCCTGGAACTGCAGTTCCAGGATAGACCAGCTGGATGATGAGTTTGTTGAAATCCTGAAACAAAGCGGATGCAATTATATAGACTGTGGTCCTGAAAGCGGTTCTTCACGAATAAGAAAATTGATCAACAAGGATATTAATTATGAAGCCACTATTACCAATATTGAAAAACTGATCCGCAAGGGTATCGGCGTTGCCGTCAACTTTATGTTCGGGTTTCCCACAGAAACCATTGAAGAAATGGAAGAGACATTTGAGCAGGCCTGTAGATGCGTTGGTATAAATGCAGACGTTGTGTTTTGTTTTTTATCGCCCATTAAAGGCACTAAAATTTATGAACAATTTGAGCAGTTACTGATTGATAAAGCCCAGGACCATATTCATGATTTTACAGACACACGGGTAAATTATCTTTTTGGAACAGATACACTCGGCAAAGAACATCCATATTTTAATACCCGGATGAAGATGTTCAGCAATTACAAAGAATATGATGAAATTGTAGAAAAAATTCGGAGTTCCGACTCAGTTCATATTTTTATCCATTTAAGCAAGCTTTTGCTGGCGCTTAAACAAAAATTTAAAATTGATTTAACGGAATCCCACGCTGCCTTGAGGACATTCCCCTATACAGAAGACCTGTTCAAGTTTGCATTAAAACAGGCAAAAGAAAATTCAATCAGTGCCCAGGCGATGGCAATCGTATTGTATGAAGCAAATCATGAGCAGGGAAAAATCATTCCCGGAAGCCAGTTTGAGGATATAACATTGTTTATCCTGATGGATCAGCTGGTTCGTCGGGATACTGTTTATTTACTTCAATGGGATTGTTTTAAACGAAATGCATACAATGGATTTTTCAAAGGGTTTGCAGACACGGATATCTATCCGGAATTCTTTGAAATAGATGATTTTCAATTGTGCTCAGCATTTAAAATAACATCTTTAAAAACAATTTTTTTAAGATTCTATGACAAAAATTCTGAGGAAAAAATCCTGACAGGTATCACCCTGGACAAGAACCAGAACAAGTCCCTTCTTTATTATAAACCCCAGGTGAATGACAAAGAGATCAGATTCTTAAAAAATCTTGAAAAAATTATAGCAGGAGAAACGTATGCTTAATGGGAAATTGGTATCATTAAGGGAATTGGAAATTCATGATTTGGACCTGCTTTTTTTGTGGGATGAAAAAGAAGATCTGTATTTATTTAAAGGCCGATACAGATTCGCTTCACAAGAAGATTTAAAGAATAATTTTACGGGGTATTCTTTTTCACAGAAAATATTCGTAATAAACAGAGATCAGGCTCCGATAGGGCTTGCTTCTTACTGGGATGAGGACACAAGAAGCAGAACCTGTGAGATTTATGCTAAAATTTATGATAAAAGTGTTGATCCACACCCATATTTGACAGAATCCTTGAGTATCCTAATAAACTTTCTTTTCAACACTGAAAATTTATCAAGAATTTATACCTGTATTTCAGATCCGTTTGACGAAATCAAGCAGGTTTTGGGAAAACTGGGATTTATAAAAGAGGGGGCGCTTCGTGACCACAGATTTATACAGGGACGGTATGTGGACACAGTGGTATATGGTCAGCTCAAGGGCGAAAACGGCCATCTGAAGACTGAAAAACTAAGGAGATAATCTTGATAGACGGAAGGACAGTAAGCTTAAAAAAATTGGAACCAGATTATTTGCATCATATATATAAATGGCGCAATGATCCGGAACTTATGGACTTTTATGGCTTATACCCAACCATATCAATGGATAA
Source organism: Pseudomonadota bacterium (assembly GCA_018821715.1). Classification (GTDB taxonomy): domain Bacteria; phylum Desulfobacterota; class Desulfobacteria; order Desulfobacterales; family Desulfobacteraceae; genus Desulfobacula. The sequence goes on from JAHJLN010000394.1 coordinate 9,001, forward strand.
AGTGCACGAGGAAATAAAAGCAAACAAGAACTTAAAAAACCGCCTTGATTTTATTGTTCTAAGCAAAAACAGGGATCCTATAGGAATGGTATGGGTAAAGCGGATTGACTGGATAAACTCAAATTGTGAGTTGAACTGCATGATTGGTGAAAAAAGCTATCGTTCAAAAGTGTTTGGAGCAGAGGCAATCTTTCTTTTGCTCTTGTTTTGCATGAACGAATTAAACCTGCATAAAGTGTATGCAAAAATTATAGAATTCGCCCGGGAGAGCCATAAACTTGTATCCCATATTGGGTTTAAAAAAGAAATAGCTTTAAAAAAAATGGTATTTCAGCATGGAAAATACTGGGATTTAATTATTTATGGGCTCTTGCGCAAGGAATTTGAAGCTTTTATCAACAGCACTCAGGGTCAAAAATACCTGTTGTCTTCAAGGAAGATATAACCTGAAGGTCACACGTAAAATGAGACAAACAAACATGAATTTACTACCAGATCAGGTTTTTAAAGAATTACACAATGTCCGCTTTCATGTGTCCAATGTATGCAATCTTAATTGCACTTATTGCCATGTCTTTAAAGAGCCGGTTTCAGATCAGCCAAGGCTTATGAAATTTAATGGTATTCAATCAACACTGGATTTTTATGCAAAATTAGATGAAAGGCATTCCAACCAAATATTTAAATTCAGTTTTTACGGGGGAGAGCCTCTATTTAACTGGAAAGTAATCAAAAAAGCTCTTTCTTACGGTAACAAGATGATTCCGGATAAGATTGAATGGATATTAAATACAAATGGGACAATCATTACCCGGGACAAGGCAGAAATTCTTTTCAAAGAAGGGGTGGATGTCCATGTCAGTATTGACGGACCTGATGAAAAAACAAATAAAAACAGGCGTTTTAAAACCGGCAGGCCCGTATTAAAAAAAGTATTGAATTCCCTTGAAATCCTCATGCGAAATAATTGCAGGGTTCAATTTGATTCCTGCCTTACTACGGCAAACATGGATGCACTTGAACCTTTGATTGATCTTGCTTCACAGATCCAAGTGGACAGAATCTATCTGGCATTAACCGATGAGCCAGGTAGGTCTGAAAAAGATTTTTTTAATGCTGAAAATGTTGCAGATCGATTAATTAATGCTTTGAAATATGCCGAAAAAAGGAAAGTTATCCTTGGCGGCCCCTGGAAATGTTTTTTTCCATTATTTTTGCCGCAGTCAAATATGCAGGTCAAACAACACCCCCATTTAATACTGGATACTTCAGGCAATTTATCCTTTCCTTCCTTTCCAGAGGTTAAATTAGGGAGTGCTGCCCAAATTGAAACTATTTCAGAATCAGGAGCATATACGGCTGCTTTAAAAAAAATAGCCGATATGGCAATGACTTGCAAAGGATGCAACCTTGCAGAAGTTTGTTCGGGTTATTTAAAAGGCATGGTTAAATATCATACCGGCACATTACAGGGACATAAAAAGGAATGTGATCTGGCAAGAGCTGTGTTTAATAAATATTCAATATTTATGGCTGATATTCAAACTGAAAAAAACAACAGCAATATGTCAATTATTGATTCAAACATGCTTGAAAAGCCTTTTATCCGTTCCAGGCATTTAGCTGCGCAGCCCCAGGGGAATCATTACAGGATTGTTCATGGGTTGAGCGGCCATGCTATTCAAGCATCCAAAGATATGCTTGAATTTATTGATTCATTTCAACAGCCCCAGACACCTCTTGACCTGTTGAACAAATATCATATCCCAAACATCATGCTGACAATTTCGGCACTGGTTAAAAATAATATTTTGCTGGACTTGTCAAAAGACGAAGAGATGGAATATCTTGACAGAAAAATGTTAGGCTTTCAAAAAAACAGGATTGATACCTTGAACTGCACCTGTTTCTACCCTTTAAATGATATTGAGCCTGCCCGTGAATTCGTACACTTTATAGAGACACTGTATTTGAATCTGAGCACAAGAATCCAGCCTTTACGGCAAAAAATCATCATTTATCTTTGCCAGGATAAAAATGAATTAGCCAAATTCTGGTTTGAGCCGCAGATTCCCCCCTGGATAAAGGCTTTTGTAGCCAGCCGCCGCATCCTGGCTGCCGATATCAATAAAATCAACAACACACATGGTCAGGGGTTTGAACAGGGAATGTCCCATGAGATAACTCATATTCTCCTGGGTGATTTTAATGTCAGGCTTCCGGTATGGTTGGAAGAAGGCTTATGTGAATATTATTCAAAACCTGATCCAACAGCAAAGCTTTTGGCCCTGACCAGGCAAAAAAAACTGCTTTCATTTAAGGAACTGGAAGCAAGAGCCATACATACCCTGCTTGATGTCGACAACTCAAGAACCCAGGAAAATATCTGCTATCATCAGTCCCATAGTTTTGTATCTTTTCTTTGCAGGACATTTGGAGAAAAAGAAATTTTAACTTGCTTAAAAAACATGGGACTGCAAACAGATTTTCCCCGGGCATTTTATGAAACTACTGGCAAAAGTCTGGTAGGAATGGAGAAAGAATGGCGCAAAAAACTTTTAAGCTAAAAGTATCAAAGAATACAAGGGTGATTAAACATAAAGAAAAAGCCATTGTATACAATGCATTTTATGGCGATGGGATGGTCTGTCATATTGATATGCTTGAGCTTATTGACAACATAAAACAAGGCAAATCAATCCAGGAGCTAAAAAAGCAGTATCAGCAGTTGAATATAGGAACCAGTATATCGGAATTAATGAAAAAAGGGCTTGTTGTTGAAAAGAATATTTTAGAAGCAAACAGGCCATATCGTGTTTACAGCGATGCGGAAATCGAGAGCGGCTGTCTTATTAATAAACTCCGCCTGAATGTCAGCCATGCATGCAATATGAGATGTGCATATTGTTATGTCGATAAAAAAGATGCCGGCAATATTGATGCAACAATGACATGGAACACGGCAAAAAAGGCGATCAATAAATTTTTCAATCTTCTAAAGCAGCACAGCCATAAATTTTGTATCATTAGGTTTTTTGGGGGGGAGCCCCTTCTTAACTGGCCTGTGATCAGGCAAAGCCTGGAATATATACAAAAAGAAAGCCATGGAATATCTGTCAGCTTTCTTTTAAATACAAATGGAACAATATTTACAGAAGAAATCGCCAAAACCCTTTCGATCCAAAAGATCGGACTGGCAATCAGTTTGGATGGTACTAGCAAAGAACATGATCTTGTAAGACAATTCAAATCCGGCAAACCGAGCTATGAAGTGATTGTCCGTCATATTGAAAATTTTTTAAGGGCGGGCTGTATCCTGGGTATTGAAACAACCATCGGCGACCATAATATTTTTAGGCTCAAAGGTCTGATCGATCAAATTGCCTTATGGAACACAACATTTAAAGTCAGTATCCCGCTTTCATTCCAGCATCTTGCAATTGTGGATAAAACAAAAATTGACACTATTCCGGTAAAAGAGAAAACAAAGCAGATAATTGCTTTGATTGAATCCGCCGGCAAAAAGAATGTCAGAGCAGATACAGGCATGGTTCATTTTTCAATAAATGCACTTAAGGGGCAAAGGAATACCGGCAGATATTGCAGGGCCATGGGGGGAGAACTATGCGTTTATCCAAACGGAGATATATATCCCTGCGGTGCACTTAAAATCAAACTCGGCGCCATTGATGATATAATGTCTGTTTTTAGATCTATCGCATATCATAGTTTAGCAAACAGAACTGCAGGGAATATCCCAGCATGTAGAGGATGCGAAATAGAAGCCTTTTGCGCAGGAGGATGCGCAGCTGATGTATTTGCCGTAAGTGGTGTTGTGAATACCCGGATGATAAATTGTGATTTGGAAAGAAAGTTATTTAAAAATCTGGTGAAAAGAGATGTTTTAGCTTTTACTAAATTTAGCATAAAAACAGGAGGTGGTGCTTATGGATGTGGTATCCCGGTAACCGTATTTTAAGTTTAAAATATTTTTTTTGTAAAGGAGGATATAAAATGGAAAAGAAAACTTTGAATCTAAATTTTGTAGAGTTGGAGCATTTGGAAGAAGACAATGAGATATGCCTTATGCCATGTCCGTGTTCAGCTACAGCAGCTGGAATAGGGGATACTATAGGGGGCTATATTGCGGGTAAAATTATCGACAACGTACTAAACAACGGTATACCGGCGAAAGATCCTTGCACAGGATCGCTTAGCCCCTGCGGCGGCCCATGTGGAACTGATAGTGATTGGGGAGGAATAACTGCTGATATTGAGGGTGGCGACAGTGGCGGTGGTGGTGGAGGCAAATAAGATATTTACAATAACTTAAATAAAAAAACTTCCAGGTTTTACCTTAGACACTATCTCTTATATGGGTGGGACCTGGAATTAATTATTGGTAGCAAGTTGATTTACCTGAAAAAGTTTTCAACTATAACTCAATAAATTCAAATGGCTATTTTATAAATAAAAAGATTAAACAAGAGTAATTGATATTATGATTATGAGATGTAAAACTTTTATACTACAAGAAAAATTCTTTTTATTTGCAGTATCAGCATTCGTATTTTTTTGGCTGCGTGCTGTTAACTGTGAAATCAATTTATATAATATTGGCAAACTGATAGTGGGTTTACTTATAAATATCCCATTGTTTTTCATTGGCTCTTCAAACTTGCGTAAGTTGCTAAGAAAAATATTTGGAGGGAACCATAAGTATATAAAATTATGCACCTATATTATAGTTATAAAACTTATATATAGTGCTTTCATAGCAGAACACATATACTCCTACCATTCTTATTTCACTATTCTTCTTGCTCTCACAACATTCCATATCTGGCAGCAGGTATTTTTACTGTTTTTTGGGTATTTACTTATAAACAAATTTAACGAATCCGAATTGACTATTAAAGTAATTATATTTATTATAGGATCATTTATATTCGGTAAAATTTCCTATGTCCTATTCCCAAAATATTTTTCACTTGCCAGATATCATATCTATGATTTTTCATTATTCAGAGTATATTTTTATAATAAGTTCGGTACATTTGATTTATATGAGTTTTGGTGGTTATGTCTACCCGTTTTGATTATAGTGCTTTCCGATATTTCCTTCAGTCATATCGATTTTGATAAAAAATGGAATAAAAAAAGCATACTTTTAACGTCATTTTTTCTATGTTATATGATATTACCTTATGCTCTGAATGTTGACTTAAAATATCAACAATTAGAAATGCAAAGAGTATTATGGAGTTTGTTATCCTCGATCTATTCAGCAATTGAAGTACCCTTTTTCGAAGAAATACTTTTTCGAGGTGTTATACAAACTTATTTTTGCACCAAATTAAGCTCAATTAAAGATGGAAATATTATTGCTATTATTATTACATCACTTTTATTTGGGCTATTACATTACTCTTTTATTAATACATCTTTTTCTCCTCACTTTATACATGGGTTTGTTTTTGGCTGGCTTTATTATAAAACTAAAAATATATGGTCGCCAATATTGGTGCATAGTTTTAATAATTTTTTATTTTACCAATTTTAAATAATCATATTCACTAAAGAAGGGGATATATTATGACAACTAAACGAAAAAAAGCAATAGATATATTTTGGAGAACTTATTTCTTTGCATATATTATTATTTTGATAATAGGAGTGTTTCCAAGTGTGTTTGGCGAAAACATATGGACGTGTAGTATACAAATTAAAATAATGGATGTCATATTCTGTGTTATAAATGTGACAGGATTATTTGCTTATACTTATGAAAAAAATGTTTTTAAACCTGTTTTCTGGAAAATATTTTTTCCTGTTTTATTGATTTGGCATGTTTACTTAAATGTTTTTGTTATGCCTGTTACTAAACCGGGAAACATAACTATACTTAGATGGATAATGATAGATTTATCGATACATACTCCTCTTTATCTTGCTATTTTTTTGTATGCATTTAAATCCAAAAGGTAATCTTAAAATGAAAGAGTTGAATTTATATCCTCTGTCAGGGTTGCTTATGGAGTTACAGACGGCTGGTCTGCAAGACATATCAGCAGAAAACCGCCTGGTTTTAGAGGGTAAACATTCTTTGAAAAGAGCGAACAGCTTATTCTGGGCAAAACATCTTGCCATGCCCCAATTGGAATCCTTAATGGATCTTGTCAAAGACAGATATAGATACTCGCCTTGTTATATCCCACGATTTCAGGCTATCTTAGATAATCCGAACCTGTTCTTAAGCCAGGTTAAAAAGGCTCTTGCAGGGCTCAGCTGCCCGGTTGTATCCGAACAAAAGTTCTTTTCAGCCATGAAATGTATGACTGTTCTATGTAATCTGTATTCGGATTTTATCTATAAGCCATTCAGGCTTACGATTGACCAGGGATTTTTGCTCGATGTAACGGATACCAGGGTATTGGTGAAAGACTACCTGAGTCCTGTGACCAATCCATATTTTAATTTCATAAAAGAACATTGCCGGCCAATCATTGAAGCAATGTCGCCTGATTTGATATGGATATACGGTCAGCCGACGTTTTCCAGTTATGCCATGGCCATGTTTGCAAGAAAGGCATTCTCTGATGTGCATATATGCCTGGTTGATTATCCGTCAGAATATTATTCATTAAACAAAATTAAAAGTTTCCTTAAAACAAATAAACTTCTTTTTTCCATAATTGACAGCATCCTTTTACATAATGATATTGAAACTCAAAAAAGTATCGTACATGCTCTCGAAAATAGCGATCCTTTAAATACAGTTCCGAACTTGATTTATATTGGCCGGAATGAAGATAAAATAAAAAGCCCCCCTACTAATTTATCCGCCAAAAATGATGTTACGGTGATGTTCCCTTCTTTTGAATCTTTATTCCCAAACGATGAATTAAGAAAAAATGAGTATAATTCAGCCGTCGCGGCTTTAAAAATGTGGCCTCAAAATGCCTGCTACTGGAATAAATGCACTTTTTGCGGGATTAATCAGAAATACCATACTGGTTTTGTCCGTGAGCGGTTTGAAAATATAGATCAAATAGTTAATTTTGTCGCCAAACTGACAAATGAAGGATATCGATTTTTCTGGATGATTGATGAAGCTGTTCCACCGGATGTTCTTAAAGTATTTGCCTATAAGTTAATAGAACGAAAAATCATTGTAAACTGGGGAGTTAGGTCCAGAATTGATAAAGATTTTTCCCGACAGGTTTGCGATTCACTTGCAAAGGCCGGGCTTAGAGAAATTCGTTTTGGTCTTGAGTCGGCAAGTTATCGTATTTTAAAATTAATGAATAAATTTCCAGATGATTTTCATCTGTCTTTAGTTGAAAAAATAGTAAAAAGATTTCATGAATTAGGCGTATCTGTTCATTTATGTATAATCCTTGATTTTCCGGGAGAAACTCATAATGATCGCATGGAAACATTTGATTTTCTTAGGGATCTAAAAAATAAATATCATAGCGTTACATTTAACCTGAACCGATTTATGCTGGATATAACAAGCAAGATGTTTGTCCGGTATGAAAATTTTGATATTACCAGGATTGAATGGCCCTGTCCTTCAAAATATTTTTTAGGGAATATGGTTGAATGGAATTCAGAAAACAGACATTACCACAAAAATAATATTGATGACATAAGAAACAATTTCATGAGGCGAAATCTTTACCCCTGGATGCCTCTCTATCCAATGACACCGCCGTTCAATTTTTATATGCAGAATGAAGCATTTAAAATGACCCTGCTCTGGAAAACAAAAATGTTTTCCAAGCAAATAAAAGAAAAGATAGTTATGTCAATGGAGACCAGAGCAGTCAAATCAGACAACATCGTTTACAGCAAACTCAAAAAAAGAGGAGTAGATAACCTATATTTTTACCAGGTATATAATTGGGACTCTCATATTTATTTTGACTGTGATGAAAGATTAACAAAATTATATGACATATTTATACAGGCTCGAACTATTCAAGAGGGTTTGGAGTTGTTTTTTAATAAATATTTGAATTCTTTTATGTCCCAGGAACAGGTATTTGGAAAATATTATCCAGAGCTTGAAAAAGCTTTTAATTTAAAAATTGTTCGTCTGGAAAATAGCAATGTATAAACCGAGGTTGTGGTGGTGCAGATGAGAGATCAGGCAAACAATACATCTGCATATCAGAATATCCTTAAATTTGCAGTGCTTCTCAAACCGTACTGGAAGAATATTATTGTCTTTATCCTCACCGGTCTTGTATTGACACTTCTTTCACTGCCTTATCCATGGCTGACCAAGATGATGGTTGATGATGTCATGTTAAGGCAAGACAATTCCCTGCTCTATGTCATCCTTGGTGCAACCTTTATATTGACTATTTTCAGGTCTTTATTTTCATCAATCAGAAGCTATTATATTTCATATGTACAGCATGCCATGGCCTATGATATTGAGCTTAACTTTTTCAGGCATTTACAAAAGCTGTCCTTTTCATTTTTCGATTCCAGAGAAATCGCTGAAGTGTTGTCAAGGTTCCGAGATGCCGCCCAATCCCGTCGGATACTCATTGATATTTTGAACAGGATTATCACTAACCTGCTTTATTTAAGCATTGTCCCCATCATTGTTTTTTTCATGAACTGGAAGCTGGCATTGATAGCTGGAATAACATTGCCATGGCTTGCATTCTCGTTTTTTGTGCTGTCAAAGATTGTCCGGAAATATGCCCGGATTGTTGCTGAAAAAAGGGCAGCGCTGTCTGCAAAAAATTATGAATCCTTTGTGGGGATAAGAGAAATACAGGCGCTGAACATTGAGAACCGGATGTTAAACCGGGTAAAACTCTTGCTCCTTAAATTCAGGAAAAAAGACATGGAAATGAGGGTGATCAGCAATGCCCAGGGACTGCTGGGGGGGATTGCAACGGCAGGCGGGACACTTCTTTATACATGGTTCGGTGCAACGCTTGTCATCAAAGGGGAAATGACGGTGGGGGAGTTAATCGCTTTTACCACTTTTATCGGATATCTTTATAGCCCATTAACAGATATGGTGGGGCTTTTAGTACCGATACAAGAAGTGGTTGTGTATACGAAAAGGTTTTATGAAATATACGATATTAACCCTGAAATCCAAAATCCGGCAAAGCCTGTAAAATTGAAAAAGATAAAAGGCGACGTGGTTTTTTCAAATGTCTGTTTTGGATACAACACGTCAGATCTGCTTTCATTAAACAAAATAAATTTGACCATCCCGGCAGGTACCAAAGTAGCAGTGGTGGGTCAGACCGGATCAGGCAAATCCACGTTAGTCAGCCTGATCCCTCGGTTTTACGATCCTTTCGAGGGAAGTATCATGATTGACGGAATCGACATAAAAGAGATGTCCCTCGATTGTCTGCGTTCTATGGTCGGGGTGATGATGCAGGCGCCGTTCATATTTGCCGGTACTATTTTTGATAACATTACCTGTTGGAAAAAAGGATTCTCCCGAAATGAAGTCACTAAAGCGGCCAGGACTGCAAATGTGCACGATTTTGTGTCAAGGCTGCCAGATGGCTACGATACTCTGGTGGGTGAAAAGGGAGAAACATTGTCTGGTGGCGAAAGGCAACGGATTGCTCTTGCAAGGATAATTTTATTGGACAGACCGATATTAATTCTTGATGAAGCATTGAGCAGTGTGGATCAAAATACCCTGAAACTGATTCAGGGCGCATTAAAAAAAGTAACTGAAAATCGCACTGTTTTTATGGTGACGCACAGAATGGAAATGGTGAAGGATGCAGATATTATTATTGTTCTTGATAAAGGCAGGATTGTTGAGCAGGGGTCACATCACAAGCTCATTAAAAAAAAGGGGGTCTATTACAGGCTTTACCAGAATATATTGCAACCAGCGGGGGATTAAATGAAAAAAATAATTGTTTTATCAATGGTGTTATTATTGTTTGCTTCATGTGCAACCCACTTGGTGTATGGGCCTAAAGACCTTAATAATGGCCTGGTGAACGACCCGGAAATCAGAACCGGTGTTCTTGAAAACGGATTACGGTATGTGATCCGGGAAAATAAAAATCCAGAACAAAAAGCTGAATTCAGGTTTGGGATCAATAGCGGTTCATTAATGGAAGAAGATGATGAAAAGGGAATTGCGCACTTTATCGAACATATGGCGTTTAACGGGACAAGGCATTTTAGTCAAAAAGAAATGTTTGATTTTTTTCAGAAGAACGGTATGTCATTCGGAGCGGATTTTAATGCGTACACTACCCATACTCGAATTGTTTATAAGTTTCCGTTGCCTTCAGATCAGAAAAAGACAATTGACAAGGGATTTTTAATACTGAAGGACTGGGCTGATGGTATCCGGTTTGAAAAACAGGAAGTAGATAAAGAACGAAATATCATCTTAGAGGAATTGCGGGCAAGAAAAAATTTGAATCAACGGATAATGGATAAAATAATGCCGTTGGTGTATGGGGTCTCTTATTTAAAAAGCCGTCCCATTGGACTGGAAAGTGTTATTAAAACAGTTTCGCATCAAAAACTCAAGGCGTGCTACAAAAAATGGTATCAGCCCCAACGGATGGTCGTTGTGGTTGTGGGCGATATTAATGCTGATGTGATCGAAGCCAGGATAAAATCAACTTTTTCCGGTTTAAAAAACAATAAGGACCTGCCTGGATTAAAAGATTTTGATGTTCCAGAATATGATACCTTCCAGTATGCGACGGTTAGCGACCCTGAGTTGACAGAATCATCCATAAGGATTTACCAGCATATCAACACAAGAAAATTATTCACAGAAAGAGACCTGCGTCAATATCTGATCGAGCAAATCTATAGTGCTATTTTGAAAAATCGTCTGCTGGATAAAAGCTTGTCAAATTCTTCCTATGAGCGGATTTTATATTCTCAGGACTGGCTGAAAAAATATGACGGAGTTTTTTATCTGGCAGCAACGGTGAAAGACAATCAGTTTAAGGCATGCTTTGAAGAAATCTTTCTGGAATACGAAAGAATGAAACGATATGGGGTTTTTGAATCAGAGGTAAAAGAAGCAAAAAAAAATCTATTGGACAGTTCCAAAACAGGTGATATTGAGCAAAAAACAAAAAAATCAGAAACGTTTGCCAATCAATATGTTTCTAAATCCATGGATGAAAGCATCATGTTTTCTCCAAAGGAGTACATCAGGCTGTGTAAAAAATATCTGCCTTCCATAAAGGATGACGATATCAACCTGTTCTTAAACCGCATCGATCCAAACAACAGAGTAATCGTCTGCCAGGGAAATAACTTATTCATAAATTTTTTCCCAAACAAAAAAGACATGGATGCCCTTTTTGCAAAAGTTTCATCCATGGAGGTTGGACTGTATTCCCATCAAAGAGCTAAAGAAGGGCTGCCCATGCAGCAGCTCACAAAAAGCAAGATTGTTAATACAAAATATTATGAAAAGATTAATGTGACCCGGCTCGAACTTTCCAACGGAGCAAAAGTCGTTTTGAAACCCACCTTGTTTAAACAGGATGATGTTGTCTTCAGAGCCTACAGCCCCGGTTGTCTTTCATTGCTGGATCTAAAATTCCTTCCTTTGATGGAGTTGGCAGACCCTATTTTTAAACAGTCAGGACTCGGGCCCTTAACAAAACTTGAACTATACAGCAAACTCAAGTCAAAAAAAGTGAATGCCAGTATCTATGTAGATATCCATGAGGAAGGCATCAGCGGATATTTTTCCCCTGCAAACCTGGAATTTTTTTTCAAATTGATCAGCCTAGGGCTTTCCCAGCCAAGGGTTGAAAAAAGCGCTTTTGAAGAACAAAAATTAAAATATATCCAAAAAAAACAGAAGATGCAGAATACAGCTTTCTGGAAATTTCGAGAAAAAATCCTTCAGACAGCCTGGCCTGAAAATGCTTATAATCATATAATTGGAGCCGAATCCATTCAAAAACTTGAATTTATTTCCAGCAAACAGGCCCTTAAGGACCGGTTCCAAAATGCCGGTGATTTTACGTTCCAGTTTGTGGGTAATTTTAAAATGCATGATATCCTGCCCCTGATTGAAAAACATCTGGCCGGGCTTCCGGCAGATAAGATAAAAGAAAAAGCAAAAAATATAAATTGTAAGCCTTTGCCTGGGAAATTTTCTATATCTATGAATGAGAATATTGAGGAGAAAAGCAATATTTTTATTTTTTTAAATCATTATTACACGGTTTCTGAAAAAAAATTATTTGAATTCTCTGCATTGGAAACTATTTTGAATATGAAAATCAATGAGTCATTAAGAGAGGATCAAAGCCTGATTTATACCAGTAAGGCATGGAGCCGTTTTTTTTCTTTGAAACCATCACCGCATTGTGTCATCGGCTTTGTTTTTACCTGTGCGCCTGAAAATGCTGAAAAGGTGGTGTCCGGGGTGAAAACGATTCTGAAAGATCTGCGTGAAAACAGGATGTCTGAAGAGAAGATCACGCAAATTAAACGAATACAGGCAACAAAGGCTCGGGAAGCCAGACAGGATAATAACTGGTGGTCCAGCGCATTAAAAGATTCGGTTATGCTGAACCAGGATCTTAATGATCTGATGGAATATGAAAATTATATTCAAGAACTGACACCTGACACTTTACAAAGCAATGCAAAAAAATACCTGGATGAGGCCAATATGCTGGTTGCTGTTTTAAATCCCAAGAAGGACGAATAAATGAGATTCAAGCTTCAGTTTATTTTTATCGATCATATCTTGCGCATATTTTTATTATTACTGGCAGTGTTGTTTACTCTGATTTTAGTCCTGTTCTGGTTTTTTAGAATGGATATTACGGCAAAAGGCGAGGGAAAAGTTATTTGCGCCGAGTGGGAGGATGTCAAGCCTGAGATTGACGGTATCATTAAAAACATGGAAGTTATTGAAGGCCAGGAGATAAAAAAAGGGGAGCTGCTGTTTGTTCTGGAAGACAGGGAAAGAAAATTAGAAACCCAATCAAGTTTACAGAAAATAGTTGAAATAAAGAAGGCTATTTCTACGATAAAACAAAATATTTCTATCAGAAAACAGAACGTATCCAGTAGCATTGATGAGGCAAAAGCTTCTCTGAGTGGAGCTCAGGCCGGATTCAGAATCATGGAAAAAGGACCTAAAGATGAAGAAATCAACCTTGCACAACGCAGTATTAAACGCGCAGGTCAACAAGTTGAAAAGGCGGTTCTTGATTTTGACAGAATGGAAAAAGCCTTTTCATTAAAACTGGTCTCCAGGCAGGAGCTGGACAATAGCTCACACCAAAAAAACATAGCACAGACAGATCTGGCGCTTGCTAAAGACCAATTGGCGCTTTTATTGAATAGATATGACAAGGATCAGCAGGACACGGCCCGGGCTATATTGGAAAAACAGAAGGCCATCCTTGAAAAAGCCATTGCCCGCAGGAAAGAGATTGAAATTTTAGGACAGGAACTTATCGCTGCTCAAAAAGGGCTGATAACAGAGGAAAAACGAATGGAAGCATTGACGAAAAAATTGATGCTGACCCAGGTTACAGCACCTATTTCAGGGATTATAATGACCTATGATACCAAACATCTTGAAGGGAAAGCAGTTTCCATGGGAGAAGTTGTTTTAAAAATCGGAGGTATGAATGAGTATCTTATTGAGTGCAAGATTTCTGAAAAAGATTTTCCCTTGGTAAAACCCGGGCAACAGGCCCGGGTAACAATGAAACCGTTTCCCAGAGGGGAATATAAACTCTTTTCCGCCATAGTGGCGACAACAGGGACTGACAGCACATCAGGAGGGCCTTCAGCAGGTATTGGGATAGAAGAGAAAATAAATGCGCTAATGAATGGTCCACAAGCTTTAACGGAAAATTATTACCCTGTAACACTCAAGCTTGAAAAACCATATTATATACTCCTTTTTGGAAACCGGTATGAGGTAAAACCCGGATTTTCTGCACAAGTCCAGATTATTGTCGAAAATGAACGTATTGCAACTTTGTTGTTTAAAAGAGTGCTTCGGATTAAAGGGAAGTTGACCTGGGACAACATTCATCTATGATGTTAAAAACCTTACATATCTTTATAATGCTCCTGGTTTTGGTCCTATGGCCTGCGGGGTGCTTCCCCTTGGAATTAACCCTCTTGAAGGCTGTAAAACTGGCCTTGGAAAATAATCCTGACGTCCGGATAAATAGCCTGGAGCTTGAAATTAGACAATCTGAAATAAAAAGAAAACTCGCTGAATATATTCCAACGCTTAACCTGGATTCTTCATACACTTATTCTAAGGATGATCCGGACACTTCTGATTTAACGACGAAAAATCAAAATTACCAGGCAGGCATTTCCCAGAAAATTCCTTTGGGTGGCGAGATTTCATTGTCTGTTAATTATGGAAGATCAGATTACTCAGACTATCAGACTGAAATTACGAATTATAGGTTAGGCTCCGGATTTTCAGTTGAATCATATACCGATACCCTGGCTGTTGCAGCTAAAGATAATTATTATACACAAATCAATCTGTTCTACAGGCATCATTTGCTAAAAGACGGAATTATCGGCCCTGCTTTTATCCCGATTAAAGAGAGTCGCTTTGATCGGGACATACAACAGGATGTGACAAGCCAATCCCAAATAAAACTCATAAGACTGGTTGAAACATCGTTTTATCAGACCGCGCTAAGACAGAAGGAAATACAAGTATATCAGGAGATTTTTGAAATTAACAAACAGCTTCTTCAGGATATAGAATCAAAACAGAGATTAGGCATGATACCTGAAATAGATGTCATGTCTGCAAAAATCAAAGTAAATGAGGCAAGCGAACAAGTTCTGTCTTCACAGGTTTCTTTTGAAATCAGCGCACAAACACTTAAAACGCTGCTGAACACCGAGGATCAGATAAAGGTGATCACTCAATTTTCATCACCGAACGCTCTACTGAATTTAGATGATTTGGTCTCCCTGGCAATGGAAAAAAATAAAGAGGTAGCAAAGTTAAAAACAAGCTTAAAAAAAGAAGCTTTGTCGGTTGCGGTTGCCAAAAACAAATATCTTCCTCAAGTTGATCTTTATTTTAATATAAATAAAAATGATGAGGGGGCTTCTTTGGGTGAAGCAACTGATTTGGACAAAACGGAATATAAGGCAGGTATTATTTTTATCTACCCTTTTTATCCAATAGATCCTGAACAAAATTATATCCAGGCAAAAAAAAGACTTCAAAAAGCAAAAGCACAACTCAAGGAAGCTGAGGTACGAATTACAAATCAGATCAATATGCTTTACAACCAGATACTATTGGTGGAAAAAAAAATATCTGTTCAAACCAGGCAAATCAAAATTCTTAAAGAGCGCATGGCCTTGGCATTAAAGGCCTTTAAAGAACGATTAATTGATCTGAAAATAGTTTATGATATCCAAGACGACCGAGTATCAGGTGAGCAAAAATATTTGTATTATTTTTTTGAGTATCAGAGTTTATTTTCATCGCTACAGGAATTAACAGGGCAGCAACTGGGTTATGATTAATCATTTTTCTAAAAAAAGCGCTCCGGAAATAGGGATTCTATCGGGAAAAGGTGGATCTGTTTCAATGGAGTCGAGAAAATACCGATTGATCGTTGTCAGTGTGGTATTCAACTGCTCTATGCTGAGCAGGGCATCTTTTGGAAAAGACGTTATGCCGTTAAAATTTTTAGGACAAAAATCAACCAGCGGCTCACCATCTTTTTCCATATAGATGGGATAACCGTGTGTCCGGCAGATGATGGGGCGATGGGAATATAAGGCACATGCCCTGTTTATTAACAGCGGACAAGCGTCTTCCCTGTTTTTTAGGTTGTTGACAATGATGGTCTGAATCTCTTCTGGTAATTTGCCAAAGGCGCTTGATATTGAAACGGCTTCCACAGGGAAAAGCGTCAAAAATCTACAGCAGGTGTCACACCCTTTTTTGCAGACAATTTTATCCGCATATTTTTTTTCAATATTCAGAAGATGGTCATCTACTCGTTTAACAAGCGCTGTATAGTTTTCCAAGACTGACTCAATGCTGTTTTTGTCCATTTTATGTTCCTGCTGACAAACTGCTATATCCCAACCGGTTTCCAGACGCCCTTATCGCACCATATCCGTGAAAATTCAGCCCCTGGAGAAAGCACCCTGTTGGAAAAATTCGAGGTGTCTATGTCACAATCATCATCACACATGGGGTCCCAGGGTTCTAAAATCACAGGACCGTTGGATGATGGAACAAGGCGGGGTGCAATGGGATCTGCCCAGGAACGCATTTGAATCTCCTGTTTGAGGTCATCCAGTCCTTTAAATCTCATCATCTGGGTCAGCGTTACGACAGCCGGCGGGCTCAGGGGGGTTAAGGCTTTAAGATTTTGTTCAAGGGCTTTTTGAGGGGTAAGCCAGATCCCGTGTTTGGTTTCCATGTTGTCGGGTACACAGATTTGATTTTCAGGCATAAGAACAATAAAGAACCGTGTATCAAATCTTTTTTTCATTAATCCGGGGGTAATCCAGTGGGACCACCTTCCAAGGCTTGAAAGCGACAAGATCCAGTTTTCGGTTGTTATTTTTGTTTTGAACCAGGATTTTGGAAGATTCTCACTTAATCGAACACTGCAGATATCCTCCAGATCTTTTTGGGTTTTATCCTTCCCGGATGCAAGAAAAACACCGGCTTCTTCAAGGGTTTCCCGGATGGCGGCAATGCTGAATCCAAGGGCATCTTCAGTTGGAAACCCGTCTCCACCAACCTGGTTTTCAATTTGGTCCAATGGTATGTCTATATGGGAAGCCCATGAATCAAAGCCCTTGTCTTCCGCGTCTACCACCCCGCCGGGAAAAACATACAATCCGCCCATGAACCCGGATTTTGTACTTCTTCTTAAAAGGTAGACTTCAATTGCTTTGTTTTTTTCTCTAACAAGAATCACAGTGGACGCGTCTCTTAATGGCGGGGGAGCATGGGTTTTGTCAGTCATTATTTTTCCTGAAAAGTTTTGAGTTGCAATTGCTGCAGAGTATAAAGGTCTTCATTGTTAACTGTCAATAATTAAACAAGTGACTGCCGGAGCAATTGTATTAAAAGCGAAAGAAGTCCATTAAGATTTCAAAGGCAATAAAACAGAGACCTTTATAAAATCGTTTGGTTCATTAGTGATACTGATGATGCCATCATGGAGTTCAACTATTTTTTTAGCGATTGCCAGTCCAAGTCCCGAACCGCCATGGGTAGCAGAACGAGATTTTTCAACCCGGTAAAATTGTTCGAAAATCAGGTTAAGGTCATTATCAGGAATCGGCTGTCCGGTATTGGAAATTTCCAAGAGTATGCTTCCATTTGTATTCCTGCTCTTTAGAATAACCCATCCGTTTTTTTCAAAATTATAACGGATACTGTTATCAATGAGATTGATTAAAAGACGAAAAAGCTTTTCCGGATCACCATTGAGAGACAAATCTTTTGCCATTCGGTTTTCTACGCTGATAGTCTTTGCTGCGAACAGATCCGCATAATCATTCAAAACACTATTCGTCAGGATTGTTATGTTTACCGATTTTTTATCAAGCTTTTCCTGCTGCTCCAGTCTGGAGAGATCCAACAGATTCCTGACCAGATGACTCATCCGGCGTGTAGTGTCTAACTGTTTAATCAAACCCTGGTTTGCAGGTGACGGCAGATTATCATTCATGAGCATTTCTTCCTGGGACAGCATCAGAAGAGTAATGGGACTTTTTAGCTCATGGGAAGCCTTGCCTATAAATTCTTTTTGCCTTTGAAAAGAATATTGAAGCCGGTCAAACATTTTATTCAATGAAATGGAGAGATCCTGTAATTCGTCTCGATTGCTGCTCAAGGGGATACGTTTGTATAAAGATTTCTCACTGATTTCTTTTGCCATCCGGGTGATATCGGCAAGGGAAGTCAGGATTTTTCCTGCCAGTTTATAACTCAATAAAATGATAATCAAGGTGCATCCCGTTAGGCTGAGCGCAATATACCAGAACAGGTCAAGCAATTCTTCCTCAAGATCTTCAATGGGCTTTGCAATTCGAATTTCAATGGGCGCTTGATCAAGGTGCATCTTGGTCACCATCACTCTGAAGAGAACATCATCCTTGTCATCCTGCCCCAGCCAGATTTGAGATCTGGGGATAACCTTATCTATCATATGAGATTATCTTATTATTCTTTATTATGTGTTTCAACAGCACTTCTGTTATTTATTGATAGTGAAAATAGCATTGCGACTATGAAGAAACCGTGAAGATGGTGAATTATTTTAATACACAACCTCAATGTGAAATAGAAGCTTATGTATCTGTCCGGATATTTTTTTGTTTCATGCGCTTGACAACCCATTAATTTTGTGAGTAAGTGTCACTTACTATTTTGAACAGGACTGCTTCAAGCAGGCAATAATTTTTTCAAAAAAGGCAATAGATGAGGCACAAAGGAAAAACCAACCCTCCGGGCAGAATAAAAATCATGAGATCTTTTTCACGCCTTATGGGAGAAAAAGATTTTCATTCCATTACCACGGCTGAAATCGCCGGAAATGCCGAAGTGACAGAAGGACTGATTTACAAGTATTTTAAAGACAAAAAAGATCTGTTATACCAGGTGTTAAACGAACATTTTTTTGAATTCCTGGCAAAAATTGAAAATCGCATCGCCAATGAAAAAACCTGTGTCGAACAGCTTGAAGTTATAATTTTTTCAAGCCTTGAAAGCTATGCCGATAATCGAATTTTTTCAAAAATTTTATTGCTTGAGGTTCGCAATTCTTTGGATTTTTTCGATTCTTGCGCTTATACAATGGTTCGAAAATATTCGCGCACCATTCTTGAAATCATTGAAACCGGCATTAAAAACGGTGAGCTTAAACCGGATATTGATGCTTTGACATTGCGAAAGGTGATATTGGGGGCCATTGAGCATGCCTGCCTCGGGGAAATTATTTTTGGTAAGGAACTTGATATTGATGAGGTATCAACCGGAATTGCAAATATTGTATTCAATGGAGCAAAAGCATAAATGAAACTGACTGACATTCAGGAACTGATCAATAAAAGATTGTTGTCACCATCAAAATCCATGGTTGAAGATGAGGCAAAAAAAATATTTAAATTGTTTCATATCCCGGTTGTGAAAGAAATTCGGGAATCAGATGAAAGCCTGATACTTGCGGCCTGCAGGAAAACAGGATTTCCCGTGGTGTTAAAAGGCATGGGTAAAACCATCTTGCATAAGACAGAATCAGGCCTTGTGCGCGTGGGGTTGAACACTGAGGCTCAGGTCCTTGATGCGGTCAAGGAAATGAAAATATCTGCAAAAGAAAGGGTTGAAGCCTTTCTTATTCAGCCTGTGGTGGCCGGCAAAAGAGAATTTGTGGCCGGTATGTTCAAAGATCCCCAGTTCGGCCCGGTCATTTTATTTGGCCTGGGAGGGATATTGACCGAGGTACTCAATGATGTTGTCTTTAAAATTGCACCTTTGAATGATGCAGATATGGAAGATATGTTTGAACAATTATCGTCTAAAACGCTTTTAAATGATTTCAGGGGTGAAAAAAAAGCTGATAAAGAAATCATTAAAATAATCCTCAAAGGGTTGTCAGATATCGCCCTTGCATACCCGGATATCAAAGAAATTGATATCAATCCTTTGATTATTCAACCCGACGGATCTCCTGTCGCCGTGGACGGCTTGATAGTGCTGGAAGCGGTGAAAGAAAAAGAACAGATTGGGTATAAAATTGATTTGAATGTGCTGGGGTCCTGTTATTATCCAAAGTCTATCGCCTTTATCGGAGCATCTGCCACGCCGGGAAAATGGGGGCATATGCTGTTAACCAATACCTTGTCCCGGGAGTATAAGGGCATGGTTTACCTTGTAAATCCAAAGGGTGAAAAAATAACCGGTCGACGGGTGTATACATCCATAACCGAGATTGAGGAAGATGTCGAGCTTGCCGTGGTCACCATTCCGGCAAACCAGGTAATTGATCTGATACCGGGGCTGAAAAAGAAAAACGTCAAAGGCGTTTTGCTGATCACTTCCGGGTTCAGGGAGGTGGGACAAAAAGGAGCCGTATTAGAAAAAGAATTGATGAAAGCCGCCTATGAGGCAGGGATTCTGATCCTTGGACCCAATACCATGGGGGTGTGCAACCCCCATATTGATTTTTATTGCTGTGCTGCCCATGCCTATCCTTTGCCGGGCTCAACCGCCCTGGTCTGCCAGTCCGGAAATATGGGAACCCAGCTTCTGGCCTTTGCCGAGCAGCAGGATATTGGTATCCGGGCATTTTCAGGGTCGGGAAATGAAGCCATGGTCACCATTGAAGATTATATGGAAGCATTTGAGATTGACGACCTGACAAGAACAGTGGTGCTGTATATTGAAAGCATAAAAGACGGATCAAGATTTTTTAAAAGCGCATCACGGGTGTCTACACAAAAGCCTGTGGTGGTGTTAAAAGGCGGCAGGACAAAAAAAGGGGAACGCGCCGCGTCAAGCCATACCGGTGCCATGGCCTCTGATTCAAAAGTGTTTGATGCCGCCTGCAGACAGGCAGGCATCATCCAGGTGGACCAGCCCATGGAACTTTTAGATCTGTCTGCCGTATTTTCATCCCTGCCCCTGCCAAAAGGAAACCGGGTGGCCATCATGACCCTTGGGGGCGGCTGGGGGGTGATCACAACAGATCTTTGCGCAGAACACGGACTTGAAGTCCCTGAATTGTCACAGGATATCATTGAACGGCTTAACCGGATTCTGCCGCCCTTCTGGAGCCATGGAAATCCAGTTGATATTGTAGGGGAAGGTGATCCCAACATCCCCAAAACCTGCCTGGAAGAACTGCTCAAGTGGGATGGCTGTGATGCGGTTATTCACCTTGGTATTCATGGGAAAAGAGTGCTGGTCAACAGCATGCTCGAATCGGTGTGCAAAACAGATCCAGATATTGACAGAGCAAAGGCCGAGCTTTTTAAGGATACGATCCTGAAATTTGAAGAAGAATATACGCAATATGTGATCAAATTAACGCAAAAATATGAAAAACCGGTCTTAGGGGTGAGCCTTTTGACCGATGAAATCAGTAGAACCCTTTACAGGCTGGAAGGATATGAATATAAAAGTGTGTTTTTCCCTTCCCCTGAAAGGGCGGTAAAAGCACTTTGGGGGATGTGTCAGTATAATGACTGGCGCAAAAGCCACTCAAAAGGGGCCTTGTAACTTGGCCGGTTTTATTTTAGAATTATTAAACTGTTTTAAACTGATATCTGCTGATTGAATATGAATCATTTACTTTAGGAGAAAAGAAAATGCAACCCAGAGTGACAACAGCTACACTGATGAAAATGAAACAGGAAGGACAAAAGATTACAGCTTTAACCGCATATGATTATCCCTTTGCCAGCATGCTGGATCAGGCAGGAATTGAAATTGTTCTGGTGGGAGATTCTCTTGGCATGGTGGTCCAGGGAAAAGAAAATACACTGCCGGTTACCATGGATGAAGCAATCTACCATACTTCCATGGTATCAAGGGCTTGCAGGTTTTCCATGGTCGTGGGCGACATGCCGTTTATGTCGTATCAGGGGTCCCTTGACAAGGCCATTGAAAATGCAGGAAGATTTTTAAAGGAAGCAGGGGCTTCAGCCGTTAAGCTTGAAGGCGGTGCAGATGTCTGCCCTGTGATTGCTGCCCTTGCAAAGGCGGGTATTCCGGTCCAGGCCCATATCGGCCTGACCCCACAGTCTGTTCACCAGATGGGCGGATTTAAAGTTCAAAGGGATGAAGACAGGCTTTTAAAAGATGCCAGAGATGTTCAGACAGCCGGCGCTTTTTCCGTTGTTTTAGAGGGGATTCCTTCAACGATTTCCGCAAAGATCACCAAAGAGCTTCAAATTCCCACCATAGGCATTGGTGCAGGCGTTGAATGTGATGGCCAGATCCTTGTTCTCCATGACATGATCGGCATCAATGACCGGTTTTTGCCCAAGTTTGTAAAAAAATATGCTGATCTTGCAGGCGTTGCAAAACAGGGCCTTGAAAAATATATAAAAGAAGTAAAGGCTGGGGAATTCCCCTCAAAAGAATATGAATACAAATAAGAAATACTTACAATTTTGTATCATCGGGTGCGGCAGGCTGGGCATATCCCTTGCCGCATTCCTTTCAAAGCAGGGGTTTATCCCAAAAGCCTTTTCAAGCAAAAGCCCAACATCTGCTCAAAAAGCAGTTGAACTTATCGGCAAAGGGCAAGTGTATGAAAACCCTTTAGATGCTGTAAAGGCCTGTAACCTTGTCTTTATTACCACGCCGGATACCCGTATTGAACTTGTGTGTAAAACCATTGCCAAACAAGGCGGGTTTAACAGTGATTCCGTAGTGTACCACCTATCCGGTGCCTTATCTTCATGCATACTTGTTTCGGCGAAAAATAACGGGGCAAGTGTGGGTTCCATTCATCCGTTGCAGGCGTTTGCACCCTATGAAGAAGGCGAGGATTCACCGTTTAAAGGCATTAATATGTCCATTGAAGGGGATGATAAAGCCATCAAGCTTGGAAAAGAGATTGTGAATGCATTAAAGGCCAATTCATTTACCATCCCGACCCATGCAAAAACGGTTTACCATGCCGCTGCTGTTGTGGCATCAAACTATCTGGTGACGCTGGAACACTTTGCCCTTGAACTGCTTAAACAGGCAAATCTGTCCGAGGAAAATGCCTATGAAATCTTAGAACCGCTGATTATGGGAACCTTGAACAATATCAAGGCCAGAGGCTGTACAAATGCGCTCACAGGCCCGGTGGCCCGCGGAGATGATGAGATTGTGTTAAGACATTTATCTGACATTGATAAAAAATTGCCGCACTTCTCCGATCTTTACCGGCTGCTGGGAAAACACACCCTTGATCTTGCCACCCAAAGAGGTGAAATCAGTGATGATGCCCAGCAAAAGCTTGCAAACCTGTTTAAATTTTAAACAGGTTTAATTGTTTTCCTTGATCTGCAAGCTTAAGGTTTGCTTCATCAAGGTTTGCTTTGCTTGATATGACGGCAGTCCCTTTCAGGGCCTCATCAATGGTGAAATATGTTTGAGCAATATCCTGAATTCTTTTTTTATCCAGTTGCAGCAGAGAATCCTTGAACTTTTGACGGATGTCATCGTCCAGTTTGGTGATATCCCTGTAAAAGGCTTTCATGGCCGCAGGTCCCGGAGTTTCAGGCTTGTCTATTTCAGAACAGACCTGGAGGATGGCTTCCTTAATATCGGTTGGGGTATAGTCTCCTGCGGTAATAAAATCACAGGCGGTTTTATAGACATCCAGGGTTCTTTGGATATGGGGATCTCTGTATGATCCGAATGAAAAAAGTCCCTCTTCAGTGTTATACATGGCAAAGCCGCCGTATGCCCCGCCCTTCTCCCTGACTTCACGGTGAAGATACAAAGATCTGAGAAGTTTGCTGATCACGGCCAGGCCCGGAGAATCTTTGTGGTTGATCCGAACGGTTTTAAAGGACTGTCCCACAAAAGACACAGAGGTATTGGTATACCATCCCTCATAGGGCAGGTCTTTAGCAAAGGATATCTCCGGGGTAAAAAAAGACTGCTGGGTGTCATTTGAAAGATGGTCATGGATGGTTTTTATCTTTTTATCCGCACTGACAAGTGACTTTTTGCCGCCAATCACAGCAGGCTTAATATTTCCTTTTTTAAAAACAGACCGGGCGATCCGGATCAGTTTTTTTGACAGGGCTTCAAGGCTTTCATTTTTATTGTCCATTGTATTGATTTGTTCGGTAATCTTTTTGATGAGCTGATACTGGGCCACTCCATGCCAGAGCTCATTAATATACGAGGGTTTTGAAAGATGCCTGGAGGCAAGAGAGATGGCATACCTGTGTCCGGTTGAAACAATGGAGGCTTCCATCCCGGCCTGGTATTGCAACAAAAGATTTTTCAGCCTTTCAAAATCCATAAAGCTGTAGTCTTCAATAAATTCTTTTATTAAATCAAACAGTTTTTCAATATTGCGATCCAGCGCCTTTCCCTGAAGGGCAAGAAACGAATGGGACTCAGCCTCTTTTGAGAAGTAAGACCCTGAAAACGGAGAAAAGGATACCCCACCGGTATATAGATCCATGAACTCAGCTATTTTGTCATAGGATCTTTTTTTTGTACCGCTGTTGGTAAAGGCCTGGCAAAAAAAAGGAACCAGGCCGAACAAATCGGGCGGGATACTGCCTGCACCCACGGGGCAGGTAAAATACAGGATTCCAGAAGTCGCCTTATTATAACAGGTGGAAAGTGTAACATTTTTGATCGTATCCGGTTTTATCATTTCAATTTCAGACGGTACGTCAATCAGATCCAGGGTCGGCAGAACCGAGACATCTTCTTGCTTTTCCTGAAGCGCCTCAAGAGCTTTGGCATCTTTTTCGATCTTTTCAAGATCTTTTTGGGTCATTTGTTTTAAAAGATTTTTGAGTTCTTTTTTTGTCTCTTCAACCTGTTTTTGTTCAAGGTTAGTATCCGGTTCAAGGATGAAAAGGACCCTGTGGGGATTTTCAAGAAAATAATGTCTTAGTTTGTTTTCAAGAAACCCCTCTTTCTTCAACTTTTCTTTAAGGGTATTAAGATCCTCATCAATATTAATACACAAGACAGGATCTCCGTCATGGATAACCGTACCGGCAACAGAGAGAAGCAATTTCATGCCGAATGGATACGGGGTGTTGGTAATTTCTTTTCTGTGAAATTCTATCTGATGGATGGCAGACGCAATCAGATCTTTCTCAATTCCTTTATCTGCAATCTCTTTAATGGTTGAAAAGATAAGGGCCTCAACTTTTTCAACAGAATCCCTGGCAATGTCTTTTAACCCGCAGGAAAACATGGTGTCCCGGTTGTCCGGGTCAAATCCTGTTGAATCAGATAAGGCTGATCCTAAGGACGAATCAATCAACGCTTTTCTTAAGGGGGAAGCTGAGTTGCCCAGAAGAATCTGTTCTAAAATAGTGAGAACAAGAATTTCAAAAGAATCTTTCACATCGCAGGTCAGCCAGGCCACACACGCCTGGTATTTCTTTGATATGTCATCCGGGTCTGAGTAAGCATAGGATTGTGTTACGGTTCTTGGCGTGTTCCATCGGGGTTGGGACGGGACTTTTGAATCAATGGTAATCTTTTCAAATTCATTGAGGGCTTTTTCATTGATAAACAAAAGGGTTTCTTCAAGCGGCAAATTGCCATAGGTATAAAAATAAGCGTTAGAAGGGTGATAATACCTGGCATGAAAATCTTTCAGGTCTTTCCAGGTAAGGGTCGGGATGTCGGCGGGTTCGCCGCCTGAATTATTACGATACGTCGTATCCGGATAGAGGGCTGAAAGCAGGGATCTTCCCATCACCTGTCCGGGAGAGGACATGGCGCCTTTCATCTCGTTGTAGACAACCCCTTTGTATTCAAGTTCAATATCCTTATCTTTGCTTTTTATGATTTCCAGGCGATGCCCCTCTTGTTTGAAGCTCAATTCGTCAATCCTTGGGAAAAAGGCAGCATCAAGGTAGACATTCATCAAGTTGAAATAATCTTTGGGATTTTGAGTGGAAAAGGGATACATGGTCCAGTCAGAGGCTGTAAAGGCATTCATAAACGTAGACAGGCTTCTTTTGATCATTGAAAAAAACGGATCCCGGACATTGAACTTTTTTGAGCCGCATAAAACAGTGTGCTCAAGAATATGGGCCACACCCGAGGAGTCCGTGGGCACGGTTCTGAAAAATACGCCAAACGTATTTTCCTTGTCCTTGCTTAAGATATGGATGTGCTTGGCACAAGTTTTAACATGCTCAAGTTGAATCATACTGGAATCAATATTTTCAAGCGCTGTAATTTTCTTTATAAGATACCCGCAAAGCTCCTGTCCCGGTTTAAATGAAATCTTTTCCATATAACTTATTTTTCCTTTACGCTATTTTGTAGATGCCCCGCTTAACCCGTTTAATTCTCTTGATTTTGTCCAGCCGGAAAATGATATTTCTCAGTTTTTTATCATCAAATCCAGTAGCCGTCTGGATGGTTTTAAAGTTTGTACCCTTGGGGTGATTGGCAATCACATCAAGAACGACGGAAGATGCACTTTTCCGCCTGGCAGTCGGCCGCGGCCGCTCTTTTTTAGCTGCCGGCTTTTTCTGATAAAGCAATTGTTCAAGCTTGTCAAGCCTGCCGTGTAAAAAACTTAGGTCCTCTCTTGTGGGAATATCGAGCCGGTTTAACAACATTTTTATAAAACTTTCCCAATTGGTCCCATGTTCTGGTTTTTCTATCATGATACGCCTCCCAATGAAAAGGTTAATTGTTGATAGATTAAAGATATATAAAATACCAACGCAACTTGGTTGATATAGTGACAAAGAAAAACAGGTAAAGAAAAAACTGCAAAAAACAGCCTGATATGTATTGAATATTGAATCTATTATCTTATTGAAGTATATATATCATAACTACTTGCACAGGTAAAGAAAGTCAAGTAGTAATTTTTTGTGAGATTTGGTTAAAAAAATGGGTAAAAAAAACTGGCACTCCATGTTAAGAAAGCAACCCGGCTGATCTTTCAGGGACCTGTGTGAGTAATCCGTTTACAGTGGTTATTTTCTGTAAAACTAAAAAAAAGGCTGTTGCATGACACATCCCGGACAATTGTTAAAACAAAATAATTTGTATGCCGGCAAAGAACTGGGGCAAAATTTTCTCTCAAATCCCGGTACAGCAAGAATGATTGTTGAAAAAACCGGAATATCAAAAGATACCAGGGTTTTGGAAATTGGATCAGGTCTGGGCGCGCTGACCATTCCCATTGCAAAAATCGTAACCCGGGTGACGGCTGTTGAAAAAGATTCCCGTCTTATCCCCCTTTTGCAGCAGGAACTTGATAACCAGAATTTGCAAAACGTAGACATCATCAATAAAGATGTGCTGAAAATTGATTTAGCAGAGCTTTCCAAAGATAAAAAACTTGTGGTCATTGGAAATCTTCCTTATAATATTTCATCGCAAATTTTATTCAAACTGGTTGAAGAACGAAATAGTATTGAAAAGGCTTTTTTGATGTTTCAAAAAGAACTGGCAAAGAGAATTATTGCCCCGCCCGGGGGAAGAGATTACTCAAGGCTGTCGGCCGTGGTTCAATATGCGGCTGATATCAGTTTTGTCGCAACCATAGGGCCTGCATCGTTTTTTCCAAAACCTGAAGTGGATTCAACTATCTTAAAATTCAATTTTTTTGAAACCAGAGCGTTTAATCAAGAACAGGAAAAGGTGTTGTTCAATGTCATTAAGGCCGCTTTTTCAAAACGAAGAAAATCCTTAAAAAACTCCATGACCGGCGGTGAATTTGACTATACAAAACAGTTTGTTGTTCAGGTATTGGAATTGGCAGGCATTGATGATCAAAGGCGAGCAGAAACACTGACAGTGGATGAGTTCAAGTCTCTGGCCCTGGCTGTATGGGAAACACTCTAAAGGGAAAAAATAATGAATGCAAAAATTTCCATAGACAACCTGATTGAAATTGTCAGAACCGGCGGAAAAATAAAAACCGGTGTGGATGTTTATAATTCAAAGGGAATATTGCTTCTGGACAAGGACATTCTTGTAGAAAAAGTTAAGATTCTTGAAATCCTAAAAGACAACGGCATTAAATCGGTCCCGGTTAATACGGTTTTTAACGGCGGTCTCTGGGATGGCAACGGGAACCTGATGAATGTCAATAGCGACGGGTTGATAGATTTTGAAGATCCTGACAAACAGATAATTTTAGAGCCGGTGATTGAATCGCCTGAAACAGACTCCATCTTTCCTGATGTGGCCACCAATGAAATTGAGATGCGGCTGCTTGAAATTGAAGAAATAAAAAAACAGGCCACAAAAAAATACTATGATGCCAAAAACAGTATTAAAAAAGTGTTAGCCGATATTAAAAATACCGGCGGGCAATTTGATTATGTTGAAGTGGAAGCCAATGTCTCGGATCTGGTTGATTTTCTGGTTATCGCCGACAACCCTTTTTCCTATCTGACCCAGGAAATTTTTTCATATGATGACTACCTGTATAATCATTCCATCAATGTCTGTGCCATCGGAACAGCCGTTGTCAACCGATTTAATACCCATTTTTCAGGTGTTGTTGATGGTTTATTGAAAGGACATACCCCTGATATTTACAATCCTTTTGAAAAAGAGGGTAAAAATCAGAATCCGTCGTATGTCACGTATTATAAAGATGAACTCAGTGATATCTCCCTTGGATTTTTCCTTCACGATATAGGAAAGATTATTGTTTCCGATGAAATTTTAAACAAACAAGGCCGATTGACAGCACTTGAGTTTGAGGAAGTAAAAAAACATTCCTATGAATATGGTGTTGATCTTCTGGATAAAAATCATCTTAAAAATTCCGTGATCAGAAATATCATCAATTATCATCATGCCCCGCTTTATGAGGGAGAAGAACGATGTTACCCGACTCAGGCACATCATACCCGGATTCCGCTTTATGCAAGGATCTGCAAACTTGCGGATATTTACGATGCAATGACATCCAAACGGTGTTACAAAGAGGCCATAAACCCCATCAACGTGGTGACGCAATTGTTCAGAACCTATGCCAAAAAAGACCGAATGCTCCAGTACATCCTTCATGCATTTGTTAAAAGTATTGGGATTTATCCGCCCGGCAGTATAATTTATTTAAGAAACGGGCAGATGGCATATGTTCTTGAAAGTGACGGACCCCTTGTGATACCGTTTACAGATGATAAGGAGAAAACCTTAAAATATAAACCAGACCCCATTAATATCAATACATCTGGAATCGAAGAATCCAGAAAGGTTGACAGCAGAAGAAGTGTTAAAGCACCTAAAGATGTATATGATATGCTTCCTCCCTATATAAAAGAAATCACAGCACGATCCTAGAATTGACATCTGTTTCTTTATTGTTTACGATGCCGGGTCGACCATTTATAAGGATTGAAAGGACGTTTTATGATCAGAGCAAATGATAATTACAATAAATTAAAAGCATCCTATCTTTTTTCAGATATTGCAAAAAGAGTGGAGGAATATCAACTCAAAAACCCGGAAGCTCACATCATCCGTCTGGGGATTGGCGATGTTACAAGAGCGCTTGCCCCTGCCGTTATAAAAGGATTCCACACAGGCGTAGAGGAAATGGCCGATGATGCCACATTCAGGGGGTATGGTCCGGAGCAGGGATATGCATTTTTAAGAGAAAAAATAGCAAAAAATGATTTCCAGGACAGGGGTGCAAGTATCTTTGCCGATGAAATTTTTGTCAGTGACGGGGCAAAATGTGATACTGGAAATTTCCAGGAACTGTTTGCCGCCGACATCAAGGTGGCCATCCCGGATCCTGTTTACCCGGCTTATCTGGATACCAATGTCATGGCCGGACGAACCGGTGAATTTGAGGACGGCAGATATAAGGGAATCGTTTATTTGGACTGTTTAAAGGAAAATAATTTTCTCCCCCAACTTCCCCATGAAGATGTAGACCTTATCTATCTATGTTTCCCCAACAATCCCACCGGGTCAACAGCCACAAAACAAGACCTCAAAATCTGGGTGGACTATGCAAAAGAACACAAGGCCTTGATTCTATTCGATGCTGCCTATGAATCTTTTATTCGGGATGAAGCGCTTCCCAGAACAATTTATGAAATTGATGGGGCAAAAGAGGTGGCCGTTGAATTCAGAAGCTTTTCAAAAACAGCAGGATTTACCGGTACGCGATGCGGATTTACGGTAGTACCCAAAGATTGCATGATTTATACTTCCAAAGGTGAAAAAGTCTCCCTCCATGCCATGTGGAACCGGCGGCACAGCACAAAATTCAACGGGGTGTCCTATCCGGTTCAAAAAGCCACGGAAGCAATTTACTCTGAAGAGGGAAAGATACAGGTTAAACAGCAGATTGACTACTATATGAACAATGCCGATATCATCAGAAAAACAGTTGAATCCATAGGGTTTGATTATGTGGGCGGCAAAAACGCCCCCTATATCTGGATAGATGGTGCCGGCCGTGATTCCTGGGAGTTTTTTGATCTGCTGTTAACCCGCGCCTCTGTGGTGTGTACGCCAGGCGCAGGATTCGGCAGATGCGGCAAACCCTATATCAGGATCAGTGCATTTAACAGTCTTGAAAATGTAACCCTGGCCATGGACCGGTTGAAAAAGGCATTAAAATGAATCATTTTTTCAAGGTGAAGACTCTTGAAGAGGTGATGGCGCTGACCCAGGAATTTTCTTCGGTTGGTTCTGAAAAAGTGCCGGCAGCAGATGCGTTTTCAAGAATTCTTGCCCAGGATCTGATTGCTCAAAAAGATATGCCCGGATTCAGGCGGGCAACCATGGACGGGTATGCGGTTGAGGCAAGCGCCACATTCGGGGCATCGGAATCCAGCCCTGCCTGGCTTGATATCGCCGGCACGATTCTGATGGGGGATATTCCGGGTTTTTCTATAGAAAAAGGCCAGGCCGCTAAAATTTCAACCGGCGGAATGCTCCCCAAGGGGGCAGACAGTGTTGTCATGGTGGAGCATACGGATCTGATCGATGAGACTTCCGTTGAAATCTATAAAAGTGTAGCGCCGTTGCAGCATGTGATTGATGCAGCCGAAGACTTTGCAAAAAAAGAGACGGTTCTATCCAGGGGAACATTTATCCGGCCGCAGGAAGCAGGACTGGCAGCGGGTCTGGGTTTTTACCAGGTTGAAACCTACAAAATACCCAAAGTCGGGATTATTTCAACCGGAGATGAAATCATTCCCATTGAAGAGGAGCCTGCACCCGGAAAAATCCGGGATATCAACTCTTATACCCTGGCCGGTTTTATCAAAGAAGCCCATGCCATTCCTGTTTGTTACGGTATTGTCAAAGATGATCTTGCGGCATTGAAAAAAGCGGTTGAAAAAGCGCTTGAAGAAACCGACATGGTGCTCATTTCCGGGGGAAGTTCCGTTGGAACAAGGGATTTTACCATTGATGTACTATCAACCTTGCCGGATACCGATATATTGGTTCATGGCATGTCCATAAGTCCAGGCAAGCCGACCATCCTGGCCAAAGCCGGAAAAAAACCCGTATGGGGACTGCCCGGTCAGGTGGTGTCTGCCATGGTGGTTCTCAAAATCGTGGTGATCCCGTTTTTAAACAAACTCAAAGGGCTTGCTCAACAGGACCAAATGATAAAGGTTCCTGCAAAACTGACCCGGAATGTCGCATCTGCCCAGGGCAGAAGAGATTTTATCAGGGTCCTGCTGGAAAAAAAGGATAGCGTCCTGCTGGCAAAACCGGTCCTGGGCAAATCAGGACTGATCAGAACCATGATTCATGCAGACGGACTTCTTGAAATCGGTGACCATGTTGAAGGTCTGGAAAAAGACACCATGGTGGATATTATTCTTTTGTAGAAAACAAATAAAAAACCAGATAAAGAGATCAGACAAATGAATTCCAAAAGAAACGTATACCTTGATATGAAAAGCATTGAAGAGGCAAAAAAAATTCTCTTTGATCAGTTTGAACATCATGTGACAAAAGTTCAAACCCTTGATGTAGTGAAGGCAAAAGGCAGGGTCCTTGCAAAACCTGCCATAGCAGCCATCTCTTCTCCGAATTTTCATGCCGCTGCCATGGATGGCATTGCTGTGGATGCCAAGGTTACCTTTGGTGCAAATGAAGAGGCGCCGATATGCCTTGTGCCGGGCAAAACAGCTTTCTGGGTAAATACCGGTCATGCCATGCCCCAGGGGACAAATGCGGTTATCATGATCGAGCATCTGAATATCATTGATGACAATTCTGTTCAGATTGAAGCCCCGGTATTCCCCTGGCAGCACGTCCGGAAAATGGGGGAAGATATCGTGGCGACCCAGCTGCTGTTTCCCAGGGGACACAGGATCAACTCCTATTCTCTGGGTGCCCTCCTGTCTGGTGGAATATTTACAGTGGCGGTCTATAAACAGCCGAAAGTTCTGATTATCCCGACAGGATCAGAACTCAAACAATGGCAGGAAATCAGGATAGATCAACTGAAGCCCGGAGATGTGGTGGAATCAAACTCTATAGTTTTAGGCGGGCTTTGTGAAGATTACGGGGCTCAATTTGACTGTCATGCCATGCTCAAGGATAATCTTGAAACTATTAAAAAAGCGGTAGAAACAGCAGCAAAACAAGGGTATGACATGATTTGTATCATTGGCGGATCTTCTGCCGGATCAGAAGATTTTGCAAAACCTGTGATTTCATCTTTAGGTGTTGTCTATGTCCACGGGGTCACCATGATGCCCGGAAAACCCGTGATGTTCGGCAACGTGTTTGATACCCCCATATTCGGGATTCCCGGATATCCTGTATCGGCTATTGTTGCCTTTGAGCAGTTTGCAGGTCCGTTGCTGCTAAACATGCAGAAGCTGCATCAAAAACAAGAGATAAAGGTCATGGTTTCCCCTGCACGGAAAATTGCTTCAAAATTGGGTCAGGAAGAATTTTTAAGGGTAAAAATCGGGTCAGTGGATGGAAAATTAATATCTTCACAACTCCCCAGAGGATCAGGCAGTATCACCACTCTGACCGAGGCTGACGGCATTATAAGGATCCCGCAAAACAGTGAAGGAATATCGGAAAAACAAAGCGTAGAGGCCCAGTTGTTAAGGCCCTTATCTTCCATTGAAAATACCATTGTGATTACAGGATCCCATGATAACACCCTTGATCTTATCGCTGATCAGATAAAAGCCTTAAACGGCGATATCAGTATTTCGTCAAGTCATGTGGGCAGTATGGGCGGCTTGATGGCCATTAAAAAAGGCGCCTGCCATATGGCCGGCGCCCATCTTCTGGACCCTGAAGACGGCAGCTATAATATTTCATATATTAAAAAATATCTGCCGGATCAAAAAGTATGGGTGGTCAATCTTGTCATGAGGGATCAAGGGCTCATCGTGCAAAAGACAAATCCTAAACAGATTCAATCCATTGAAGATTTAAAAGACAGGTCGCTTTCGTTCATCAACCGCCAGACAGGTTCAGGGACAAGGATTTTATTGGATTATAAACTCAAAACACTTGGCATATCACCTGATATGATCCAGGGATATGAAAATGATGAGTACACACATCTGTCAGTGGCTGTTGCCGTTCTTTCAGGAAGGGCGGATGCAGGGCTGGGTATCCATGCGGCTGCCCGGGCTCTTGATCTTGATTTCATCCCGGTTGTGACAGAAGAGTATGATCTGATCATCCCGGACAGATTTTATAAAACCCGGCAGGTTCAAGTTTTACTTGAAACCATTCATACCAAGGACTTTCAGGATCGGGTCCTGTCTCTTGGCGGATACAGCACCAACCATACCGGCAGGATCATGTATCAGCCGGATGCGTAAGTTTTTGATTAAAGAACGAATTTTTAAAAAGAAACAAAAAGGCCGCAAAGAAAATAAGGTTTCTTTGCGGCCAAAAATAAACCGGCAATCAATTTTACGGGAAAGAACAGCATCAATAAAAGGCCGTTCTTTCCCATCGTTTTTTAATTAATAGGGATGAATTTCAACCCTTCTGTTTAATGCACGGCCAATATCCGTGCCGTTTAATGCAACCGGTTTTGTATATCCAAACCCTTCGGTTGCCATTCTGTTTTTTAAGATACCCTTTCCAATCAGATAGTTTTTAACGGCATGGGCACGTCTCATGGAAAGATCCATGTTATACTCGACCGTACCGACATTGTCACAGTGGCCTTGAAGTTCGATGCTCATGGTGGGATTTTTTTCAAGGATTGCCGCCACATTATCCAGTAACGGAAACGCTGCCGTCTTGATCACATCTTTATCAAAGTCAAACAGAACATTGTCAAGCACCCAGCATCCAACAGGATTGACTGCTGCACCGATTGGTGTTCCAGGGCATTGATCCTCATCATCATAAACGCCATCCCCATCACTGTCTTTTTTCATTGGTGCCGCCACGGCAGCAACTGCTTTTTTGTCAAGGAAGACCTTTTCAACAAAACTTGCCATGCCGGCACTGGTCAGCAATTGGTCTGCAGTCGAGTAAAAGCCGCATCCTCCGATGGTTGCAATCTTTTTCAAAAGCGCTTCCCCTTCAGGAGAATCACCGACAAGAATCGGATAAAAACAGATGGCGTCGCCGTAGATATCTTTTAACGCTTTTGCAGAGGCCACTGCATCACCCGGCATGTCAAGACCGTCACTGATGATGATAACGGCATTCATGTCACCGGAAAGTCCTTTAAAATCTTCTTGTGCAGCATCCAGTGCTTTATACAGTTCGCTGAATCCGCCAGGTTCACTGACTTTTTGAAACTTTTTCTCTAAATTGGCAGATATGTATTTTTCCATCCCATAAAAGAGTTCAGTTGCATTTTTTGATACCTTGGTAGAGTGGCCAAAGGATCTTAAACCGGCTGTCTGACCCATTTCAGGAATGGTTTGATTCATTCTGGTGACAAGTGCCCTGGCAATATCAAATTTTCTTTCGCCATTAAATTCGAATCGCATGGAACTTGATGTATCAAAAACAAACAAAAAATTGTCTACTTTTGATGCATACATATTCTTATCAAAGAGTTTGGCATTAAATTCCGGTAATGTACTCATTTTTTTTGCTGCACATCCAAATAAAAAAAGGAAGGCTAAAAATGTTAACAAGCTTCTAATAAAAAGTCTCATGTCTGTTTTTCTCCTTTTGATCGGTTAGGTTATAATAATTAATGATGGGTTACAAAAGTATGATTATACTAAAATTCACTCCTTTTCTTTTACATTACAAAAGGCGTTAAATCAACCTTTCTTTTACTGAATTGTATCGTTCAATATTTGAAAAATTAACGATGGGGAATATGATATTCACGATCTAAGGAAAGGTCAACAGAAACAAAAACATAAAGATGGCTCGAATGATTTGGGAGCAGCGCTAAGTGCTTAACTCCTTTCTAAGGGCATGGGCTAATTTCTTAATGGTATACGGTTTTTTTATATATTGACCCGCCCCCAGTTTCAATGTCTTTTTGACCCGGTCGCTTTCGGAAAAACCACTGGCAATGATTGCTTTTTGAGCGGGTGCTATTTTTAGAATTTGTTTGTATGTTTCAAGGCCATCTATTCCCGGCTCCATTTGCATATCCAAAAGAATCAGATCAACGGGCTTTTTTTTTAAAAAAATAACGGCTTTTTCTCCGCTTGCGACTGTAAAGGGTGTATAGCCAAGCAGTTTAAGGGAATCCTGTGCGATTTTCCTTTGCTCCTCAATATCATCAATCACCAGGACCGTTTCCCGGTTTCCCTTAAAATCATCAACGAGAAAATCGTCTGGATCATTTTCTGTTTTTTTTCGGGTGGCAGGAAAATAGAGATCAAAGACACTGCCTTTTTCTTTTCTGCTCTTAATTTCAATATAGCCGTTATGGTCTTTTACAGAATTCCAGACAACTGAAAGGCCAAGGCCTGAACCGCTTCGTCCCATTTGTTTTTTTGTATAAAACGGTTCAAAGATCCTGTTCAAATCCTCTTCTTTTATGCCGGCACCATCATCTGAGACTCTCAGGACAACATAGTCACCCTCAAGAATGGTATCATATCCGCTCAAGGGAATATCAACGTACCGGTTAAAGGTCTCGATACCGACAATTCCTTTTTTTCGAATTGCCTCAGCTGCATTAATCACAAGATTCATAATGATTTTTGATATATGGGATGGGGATCCGATAATATTTAAAAGATCTGCCTCAGAGTTGGATTTAAACGCTATCAGGGGGTAATTTTTTTCAAGTCGTCTATGAGATGCGCTGTTAAAATATTCACGGATCACATCATTCAGACTGATAATGGTTTCTACGGGAATCCCTCTTCGGGTCAGTGTCAGAAGATCCTGTACAATATCCGCAGCCTTGAGCCCTGCATCATGCATAAAGGAGATGGGCTCTTTTAAGGGACTGTCAGGGGGGATCTGCATCAATAAAAGTTCCGGATAACTGACCAGCCCGGACAGGATATTGTTCAGATCGTGGGCGACACCGCCGGCCATGGTGCCGATAAGTTCCATTTTTTCTGCCCGCAAAAGTTTTTTTTCAAGCTCTTTTACACGGGAAATATCCCTGATACAGCCCAGGACAGCCGGCAGTCCTTCCCACAGGATTTGAACGGCATTGAGTTGAACCCACAGGATTTCTTGTTTTTTGTTCAATAGTCTGAAAGAATAAGTTGATTGAATTTTTTCGCCCTTCAGCCGTCGAGTGTCATTTTCTAAAACCTTTTCTTGGTCATCCGGATGAATCAAATCGGAAAATTGTATCTTCCGGATCTCTTCTTGATCATACCCTGTGAGTTTAAGGGTTTTTATATTGGTAAATTTCAGCAGGCCGTCCTGGAGAATGTATATGGCATCATTGGCATTTTCAACAAGCATACGATATCTTTCTTTTTCTTCAAGAAATACCTGTTCAAGGGCCAGGCGTTCTTCTTCAAGAGAGAGGGCTGCCGCAAGGGTTTGAATGCAATTGATCTCATCTGTTGTGAATCGTCTGGTTTTTGTATCCACAACACACAAAGATCCAATAACCGTGCCCCTAAGCTTTACAGGAAAACCAAGATAAGATTTTAAATTGAATTTCTGGACATAGGGGTCTGTTGTAAAAAATGGCGTTACTTCAAGATCCGGCAGAATAACAGGTTTGTTCTGCCCCTTAATCGTGGCCTCCCAGCAGATATGGCCCTTTGCCTCAACTTCTTTGTCAAGATCTTTGGGGCTGTTATGGCTGGCCCATACCACAAGAGATTTTTGTTTATTATCAATGCGATTATACAGTGAACAGGCACCATCAAGAATATGACAGGTCTGTTCTAAAATAATATCTATGTTTTTTTGACAATTGGTTCCTAAAAGATTAAAGATGTGCGCCATCTTAGCCAATTTATTACTGGAAGCGGTCTGCATGAAATCCATCCTTGGGTTTCCCATTTGGCATTGTCACCAGTTAAGACATATAGATCGTTTTAGTGTGAAAGGTATACAAGTTCAAGCTTTTTTTTAAAATCTTGCAATTTGGACTTAAGAATTATATACGAGTGCTGTTTGTTGATCATCATAAAACAAAAGAAAGATTATAAATTATGGAAGTCTATCAGGGCATAATTCTTGGCATTTTACAGGGGCTTACGGAATTCTTGCCGGTCAGCAGTTCAGGGCATCTTGTCTTAGGACAGATTTATTTTGGGATTACGCAGTCCCAGCTTATATTTGATATCAGTGTCCATATGGGAACCCTTTTGGCTGTTATCATTGTCTATTTTTCGGATATTTTATCAATATTGCGTTCTGCCTTTGGATTTCTTTCAAAGGCGGTCTGCCTTAAGCCCGTGTCCCATCTTTTCAAAGAAGATAAAAACCTTCAACTGGCTGGGTTTATTTTACTCGGTTCAATCCCGACTGCTGTTATCGGACTTGCCTTAAAACAGTTTGAGGATGTTTTATTTTCTTCACAGGTGCTGGTTGGATTCATGCTGATCCTGACAGGAACAATCCTGTGGTTTTCCAGAAAATTTTATTTTACTGAAAATCTAAAAAACGGGGTTGGGGTCAAAAACGCTCTTTTGATCGGAATAACTCAGGGGATAGCCGTTATCCCCGGTATTTCACGATCCGGATCTACCATTGCCGCCGGAATGATCCTGGGTCTTGACCGGCATAGGGCAGCCAAATTTTCTTTTCTGCTATCCATCCCGGCCATACTGGGTGCCCAAATGTTAAGCATAAAGGATATTATCAAACACGGTCTTGTCATTGATCCTGTGACCATCTATGCAACAATTGCTTCATTTATAACCGGTTTGATTGCTTTGAAAATATTGTTATCACTGGTTCATTCGGGCAAATTCCACTTGTTTGCACCTTACTGCTGGCTTATCGGGGCGCTGGTCCTTTTATCAAAATATATCTAAAGGAGATATGATGAACCCTGGAATTTTTAGAGAATATGACATAAGGGGTATTGTTGGCAAAGATATTATGGAAGAGGATGTGGTAAGCATCGGGAAAGCTTATGGCAGCCTTTTAAACAAACTCAATAAGAAAACCGTATCAGTTGGACGAGATTGCAGGCAGTCTTCTGAAAAATTTTCAGAACTCTTTATCAAAGGAATCCTCTCAACAGGTTGCGATGTTATTGATATCGGCACCTGTCCCACACCGGTTCTGTACTTTTCCATCCAGCACCTGGGACTTGAAGGCGGCGCCATGGTGACAGCAAGCCATAATCCGCCTGAATATAACGGTTTTAAACTGATGAGCGGTGAAGATTCCATTCACAGCCAGGGATTACAGGATGTTCGCATTATTGCTGAAAACAATGCCTTTGTTACAGGGGAAGGAAAGCTGAGCCGACAAGATGTCATCACGCCCTATAAAGCGTTTCTTTTAAAGAATATCCTCATTAAACACCCCATTAAAATAGGGATAGATGCCGGAAATGGCACCGGAGGGATGACGGCGCTGCCGGTCTTAAAGGAACTTGGGTGTGAAGTGCATGATATCTATTGTGATATGGATGGAACATTTCCCAACCATGAAGCAGATCCTACACAGAAAAAAAATCTTCTCGACCTGATAAAACTGGTGAAAAAAAAAAAACTTGACCTGGGGGTCGGATATGATGGAGATGCTGACAGAATCGGTGTTGTGGACAAAAATGGTTCGGTGATCTACGGAGATCAGCTCATGGTGATCTATGCCAGGGAAATTCTTAAGCGGCATCCCGGGTCAACCTTTATCTCGGAAGTCAAATGCTCCATGGTCATGTATGATGATATTCGAAACCATGGCGGCAATGCCATCATGTGGCGAACCGGGCACTCGCTGATTAAAAAGAAAATGAAAGAGGAGAATGCAGCCCTGGCCGGTGAAATGAGCGGGCATATGTTCTTTAAGGACAGGTACCTCGGGTTTGACGATGCCCTTTACGCGACCTGCCGCCTGCTTGAAATCATGGCAGATACAGGCCTTGGTGTGGATGAACTGATCCAGGACCTTCCCAAAACCTTTACAACACCTGAAATCCGTGTGGATTGCCCGGACGAGATCAAATTTGATGTGGTCAATAAAATTGTTGCCCAATTTAAAGCCAAGCAACAGGTCATTGATATTGACGGGTTAAGAGCGGTGTACGATGACGGATGGGGACTTGTCAGGGCTTCCAATACCCAGCCGGCCCTGGTCCTGCGATTCGAAGCATTGAGCGAAAAAAGACGGGATGAAATAAGAAATGAAATTGAATCTGCGTTAAAAATCATCATAAAGGAGATAAGATAAGATTTTGAAATTCTAACCTCTTATCTTTAAAATTATATGGAGTTATCGGTACAGCAGCAGGATGCAGTAAATCATACCGGCTCCCCGGCACTTGTTGTTGCGGGAGCCGGTTCAGGTAAAACCCGAACCTTAACGGCAAAGTTCTCACACCTTGTCAACCAGGGCCATGATCCCAAGAGGATTCTTGCCATTACGTTTACAAACAAGGCTGCCGACGAGATGAAGTCCCGGCTTATTAACATGACAGGGTTGAATCATCAAAGTTTTCAATGGGTAAGAACCTATCATTCCGCCTGTCTGATGATTTTAAAAAAACATTGCCAAATTTTGGGGTACACCTCCCCTATCCAGGTATTTTCAGTTTACCAGCAGGAAAAGCTGGCCAAAGAACTCTGCGTAAAAAACAATATTGAAAAAAAAAATGCCAATAAGATTTTATCTTTCATCTCACGGGCAAAAAATTTTGGAAATCCAGAAAAATTTTTTGATTTAAAACCCGCTTTTTTCAATATCAACATTAAAGATCTGTTTGTCCAATATGAATTACGGTTAAAAGAGATGAACAGTGTGGATTTTGATAATATCCTTTTAAAAGCAAGAGATCTGTTAAGGGATAGAAAAGAAATCCGGGACTTTTATCAAAAATATTTTTCCTATATTCTTGTGGATGAATACCAGGACACCAATAACCTCCAGGACGATTTAACCAACCTGCTGTTGGGCGAACACCGGAATCTTTTCTGTGTGGGGGATGACTGGCAGGCTGTTTATGGATTCAGAGGGTCCAATGTAAATCATTTTTTAGGGTTTTCTGAAAAATACAGGGATTCAAAAATTTTCAGGCTGGAGGAAAATTATCGATCTGCAGATGAAATTGTCCAGGCGGCAAATGATTTAATCGATTACAACCCGGATAAAATGGATAAAAAATGTTTTTCTAAAAAAAAGGGTGGCGTAGTTGAAATTTATGATTTTATATCAGATTCCCATGAAGCTGAATGGGTCGCCAGAAGAATCAAGGGATTGAATCGGCAGGGCCTTGGAATCGGCTATGATAAAATGGCCGTGGTCTACCGGACAAAATTTTGTTCCCTTCCCTTTGAAAGAATTTTCAGAGCATACAGAATCCCCTACAGTTTGAGGGGATCACAGGGGTTTTTTGAAAGAATGGAAGTCCTGGATATTAATTCTTATCTGAGTGCTGCATTTTTCCCCAACGATGATGTCTCCTTTGAACGGATCATCAATACGCCGAAAAGGGGAATCGGACCGTCAATGATTAAAAAAATGGCCGTCATGAGAACCGAAAGGGTCAGTCTTCAGGATGCGGCAAGGATAATGGTCCAGGATCGGGTGCTTACCAGTAAACTCCATGATAATCTTTCCCAGGTTCTTAACCTCCTGGATGAAATTGTCGATCTGGCTCCTGCAAGGGCCATGGAGGTTGTGATAGAAAAAACCGGATATTTTGAATA
The DNA here is from genome assembly GCA_018821715.1 of Pseudomonadota bacterium. Classification (GTDB taxonomy): domain Bacteria; phylum Desulfobacterota; class Desulfobacteria; order Desulfobacterales; family Desulfobacteraceae; genus Desulfobacula. Next base: position 49,933 of record JAHJLN010000394.1, read on the forward strand.
CCTGGAGAAAAAAACAAAAACAAAGGATGAGTTGATTTCAAAAAAAGAAAATATTGAGCAATTGATCTATACGGCCCGGGCAAAGAATGATCTTCTGGAATATCTTGAGGAGGCCGCGTTGATCCGGGAAGACAAGGAAGATGAGGAGGAGTCCGATTCATCAGGCGTATCGCTTCTCACCATCCATTCTGCCAAAGGGTTGGAATATGATACTGTATTTATTGTGGGGTGCGAAGAACGCCTGTTCCCCCATTGGCGGTCCATTGATGCAGGAGATAATGCTGTTTTTGAGGAAAGACGTCTGATGTATGTTGCAATGACCAGGGCCGAACGGTTTTTATACCTGACACATTCCCATTACAGAAAAGGCGAGTTTGCAACCCAGAGTCGATTTATTGATCAGATTCAGGAGTGTTTATCCTAAAGTAAAAAAGGAATAAGATGGCCCGCTTTTTTTGGGTTAAAGAATCGCTGCCACAGCTTGTGATAAAGCTGTTCAAAAACGGAAAGGCCAGTATTCCTTCTGATCAGAAAGGCGTCTTTATCACCCTGTTTTTTGCCATTTTTACAACCGTAACAGGGGTTGGAATCGTGGTGCCGCTGCTGCCGATATACGCCAATAATCTGGGGGCCACCGGCGTGTATGTGGGTATGATATTCGGCTCGTTTTCCATATCCAGAATCTTTCTTCTGCCTGTTTTCGGACGGCTGTCCGACCGGAATGGGCGAAAGCCATTTATTGTGGCCGGGTTATTTGCCTATACACTGATTTCCATTGCATTTATTTTTTCAAAAAACGTAGAAACATTGATTGTACTGCGGTTTATCCAGGGTGCGGCATCTGCCATGATCATGCCGGTGGTTCAGGCATATGTGGGTGAAATAACACCGGCGGGAACTGAAGGATATTCCATGGGCCTGTTTAACCTGTCCATGTTCTTGAGTTTGAGTCTGGGGCCTTTGATGGGGGGCACGATAAAAGATATATGGTCTCTTGATGCCGCCTTTGTCTGCATGGGACTGCTGTCCGGCACCGGGCTTTTATTATGTATTTTTTTTCTGCCCAAAGTTTCTGACGAAAAAGTTAAACATTCAAAAAATGAAATTATGCCCTGGTCGTATCTTTTAAAAGACAGAGATATTATTTCCATTTTTATGTTCAGATATGCCTACACCGCCTGCATTGGTGTCATCTGGTGTTTCCTTCCCCTGTTTGCAGATACCCAGTTTGGTCTTTCCGGGTCACTAACCGGCATGCTTGTCACGCTGGGGGTGTTTGTATCAGGACTTCTGCAGCTTCCCATGGGATATGCCGCCGACAGGGCAAACAAAAAAATAATGGTCATTTCAGGCGGCATACTTTCAACCATTGGGATGGTGCTGCCCTATTTTGCATCCTCTTTTCATGACCTTTTAATTGCAGTTACAATATTTGGCATCGGCGGTGGCATTTCAATGCCGGCCATTATGGCCTATGCTGTTGTAAAAGGGGATGAGAAAAACGCCATGGGATCGGTCATATCCATCCTGACGGTTGCTCACAGCCTGGGAATGCTGACAGGTTCAATGGCTGCCGGGCTTGCCATGGATTTTTTAAGTTTGAGACTCTCTTTTCCGTGCGGAACGATCATCATGGCCACAGGAACGCTGGCGTTCCTTATCCTGTCAGGCAAAAAGATGAATGCAAAAAAACAGCTTCCCAAAAATTAAGCTTCCCGGCCCCTTATTTTTTGTTTAAAATAGTCGATCCAGGCTCTGTTTTCAGCCATGGACACTGATTTTTCAGGCAGATTCTCATCCGGTTTGCGGTTGAGTCTAAATAATTTTTCCTTCAAACCCGGATGATAGTAAAGGAATTCACACTGTCTGACATTGTGCTTTAAAAAAAAACCAGCCAGCGCATCGAGATTTTCAGGGGTTGCCACAAAATTTGGAATCAAGGGTATCCGCGGCACCACCAGAATATCGTGCAAAAGAAGCTGGACAAAATTTTCAAGGATGAGTTGATTTGATTTTCCCAGCAGACGGGTGTGGGCTTCATTGTCCATTATCTTGAAATCAAAGTAGATGACATCAATATGGGGCAAAAGGGTTAAAGCAAACTGATCAAAATCAAAATACCCGCAGGTTTGCACGGCAATGTGGATGTTTTGTGCTTTTAATATCGGCATCACCCGGGACAGATACCCGATAAAACTTAAGGCCTCTCCCCCGGAAAACGTTACCCCGCCCCCGGATGTCTCATAATAGGGTTTATCCTGTAAAATAAGCTCTGCCAGCTGTTTGGCAGGGTATCTTTTTCCAATATCCTGCCGGGCGAGGGTAAAGCAGTCCTTCCCGTTTTCACAGTTCCCGCACTGGATACAATCTTCCGGAGAAAAAAAGGTCTGCACTTTATAGTCCTGTGATTCCGGATTATGACACCAGGGACAGCACAGGGGGCACCCTTTGAAAAACACAGTAGTCCTGACACCCGGCCCATCAACAAAGGAAGCTCTGGCAATATCAAAAATCAGGGGGTCTGGATGGGTCGTGATCGTCATGCCGAAGGGCTTAACAGGTCCTTGAAATTATTCATTCCCAGAAGTTCGGGGATCAGCCACAACAGGTATACGAATTTAAACAGATAGTTCAGATTCCCGGAAACACTCAACTGGTTGTTCAGCATCCCTGCAATAACATCTGTATTCCCGGACAAAAGAAAATCAGCCATGGCCTTTCCGTCTTTAAACGTCACCGTGGTTGTCGGGTTGTCGACCGCCCTGTCTTTAACCTCCATTCCGTCTTTTTGGGTTAAAAATACAGGAATTTTTTTAAATATCGCAGAAACATCGATTTTTTTATCCTGGCTGTTGATGACATAGGTGCCTGTAAAATCCTTGATGTTCTTTCGATAGTCTTTGTTAAAAAGAAACAACAGGCTCATGGCCTGGAGCAGAAGATAGAGCAGCTTATCCATGGCTTCTCCGGCAGCCTGGGTTTCTATCTGTGTTTTCAGTGTTTTCAGTTTATCTTCAATCAATGACATTTGTATTGTTTTTGAGTGACCTTCAAGTGTTTTTATAAAATCCATTTCAGACTCCTTTTAAAATCATAAAGGGACAAATTCTCCGGTCTCAAGGTTGTACTGGCTACGCATGATCAATTCGTCTTTCATTGCCTCATTCAAGGATTTGAAATATGCTGAATATCCAGATACCCGGACCAGAAGATGGGGATGACTGTCAGGATCAGCCTTGGCGTCTTTCAAGGTCTGATAATCCTGGATATTAAACTGAACCTGCTGACCGCCGTTGTTCATGTAGGTTTGAACAATACTGCCAAAACGATCCACATTTTCAGGGGAACATTGAACAGGAGAATATTTCATGTTCAGGGCATAGGCACCGGGGGTATGCTGGCTGTTCAGGCCGGCAACCGAATCCAGGGCCGTGGTCAGCCGGGTATCAATTTGTGAAGAGGGGGTAATGCCGCTGGAAAAGGGTACGTTTGCTTTTCTCCCGCTGGGCAGAGCGCCTGTTACGCTGCCATATCCCGCATGATTTGTCATTGTCCAGTAGGCGACCCGGTAATTGCCGCCACGATAATTCTTCTGGTCATTGAATACCTCATATCCAAGATCGATCAATTTTCGGGACATTTCAACGGCAACAGGATGGGAGGTGCCATACTTGGGTGCCTTGTTTTTGAGATATGCTTCAAGTAATTTATTGCCCGTAAAATTATGATCAACTGCTGCCACCATCTCGGCAAGGGTCAGCTTCATGTCGGTATTGTTTTCATTAAAACACACATCCTTTATGGCGCAAAGGGAATCGCAGACATCGGGGAACCCGATATGGGTAACGCCAGACGAATTATAGACAGCTCCGCCGAAAATCAGGTCACAGCCCTTGTCCATGGGTCCCTTAAACAGGGCGGACAGTAATGGGGTGGTTAGAATCTCCTGGTGCATTTTTCCATAGGTGTTGTTTAATGAAACCGCATTTTGGGCCATCAGCCGTGTCTGTTCCTTATAGGCTGAAAAAAAGTCATCAAAGGTATTAAAATCTTCCGGGTTGCCGGTGGCTTTCCAGAGCGGCTGGTCTCCTGTGACCGTTGTCCGGCCGTTATGAAGTGCCATATACAAAATCGTATACATCATCATGAAAATTGAGGAGCTTGCGCTGTAATCCCTTCCTGCGCTTCCCAGTTCTACACATCCGATGACCGCGTAATCCCGGGCATGTTCCAGGGTCTCTCCCTGGTTGACAAGGGTCTTGATATTCTCGATGTCGTTGAAAAAAGCAGGAATAGCCTTATTGGTCAGTATGACCCTGCTGACTTCATTTCGATAGTCCTTTGAATTTTTTTGGGGGTGAAATCTTGCATTTACATTGGGGTCCCGGATGGGTAACAGTTCAGTGACTTTCAATAAAACATAGGTCAGTTCATTGACCGCGTCATTCCCCTCTTTGTCCACACCGCCAAGGGTGATGGCAGGAACTGCTCCTGCACCGCCGAACAGCTTTTCCGCAGCTTGCGGGACAAGATTGACGTTATCGGCCAGCTTAAACCATAACGACCCTGAAATATTCAGTGCCTCGTCAATGGAAAGATCGCCGGATTCATAGTCTTTGATGAAATACGGGTACAGGATCTGGTCCAGACGTCCGGGATTGATGGCCATGTTTGAATTTTCAGCAAACACGCAAACCTGGCAGATCCAGAGTGAATTCACGGCTTCATGAAACGTCCTGGCCGGTTTCAGCGGAACCTGTTTACAGATTTTCGCCATGCGCTGCAAATTCTTTTTTCGTTTTGGGTCGGTTTCTGTTTCAGCTTTTTTTGCAGCTTCCCTGGAAATATTAGCGGCATAATCGATTATTCCCTGTAAGGCAATTCTGACAGACTGGTAAAAAACCAATTTTTCTTTATCATCTTGGTGTTCTGCTTCCTTTAATGCTGCCTCATCCATCATCGCCTGGATTCCTTTTTTCAGGACCAGTTCATAGCAGGGCGTGGTATGTGAAATGGTCGCAGCTTTGGAGATGGTATAGATGATCATTTTTTCCAGAAGACTCTGGCGAAAGGGGTCCTTTTTTCGAACCGCTTCAGACATTGATTTTTCCATCCAATAGGGAAAGACATCAAAATTAAGGATCTTAGCATCCGCTTTGTCCAGGATCTGGGGATTTTCATCTCTTGTACTGATGCTCCCCAGTTCAGGCCAGATACTCAACCCAAAAAATTCAGGATATAGCGGCGCTCCCAGAGCCTTGCCCGTTGTTGCCCCGCCAAGCATATTGTTGTCATGGAAAACAATTTTGCGGTTGGACAAATAGCTGCTGATGGCCTGTGCTCTTCTGATGGCCATGGGGCTGTTCAACCCTTCTGTTTTTTTAAGATGGGCCGTCATATAGTGTGCCCGTTCAATATCAACTTTTGCAACAGCACCATAGTGCAGTTCCAAAAGGGTATCCAGCAGGGGAAGATCTTTTTTCAGGCTGCCGGGAGTATAGTCTTTGAGTTGTTGTCTGACTTGTTCTATTTTTTCATACATATCAAACCTCCATTATTGAAAATGCTTCAAGGTTCACGATATTGCCGATATCACCAATAATTGAACTGCATCTTGTCAGGCCACACAGATGCCATAGTCCGGGAGAATTTTTCTGGTGATATCAATTCTGTGAATCTGCAGCGCATCATGAAACAGTTTCCAGTCAGTGTCCATGAACTCAGGGGTAAACCTAAACAGCTCAATTTTTGTCTCCACTTCCCTTTTCGTATCCAGGGCCTTATGCTTCCATGACCCCATACCCTTGGGGATATATGATAAAACCTCCCTGCCCCTTTCAGCAAAACCAAACTCTCCGTTGGCAATGGAATCCAGCCATTTTCTGTGCCGGTCTTCACCGTCTTCGTCTTCAAAGGTCAGAAAATTCTCCTTGATTTTTTCAAGATCTTGTTTGGGTATCCTGTCTGCGGCTGTCAGTTCATACCCGGGATTTTTCATTTGATAGCATACCATGGCCTTATGGATTCTTTCTACTGCTGCCATAAAAATATCCGTGTTATCCCGCTTGATTGTTTCCCCTTCTTCATTTTCATATTCCCATTTCAAAAAAGGCATATCCGGGCAGGTCAATGCCGCACCATGACCCAGGGGGAAGACATCGCTGACCACTTTGTTTTTTGCCTTGTCAAACATATCACCGAAATAGTCGGATAATTTTTCCATAAGACTGGCGGAATCTTCATCCTGTTTCTTTAAGTCTTTGACCACATTAATTTTATGGTTAATCCCTGCAAATCCCTGGTGGGCAAAGGTGTCTGCCAGGACATGCATGGTGATGCCCAACCGATGAAGGCCATATTCTTTATCATGACTTGCGATGCAGTAGTTTACCATATCCTCTGCAACATGGCTGTCCGGGTAACAGACCAGCTTGTTAACAAAACTGCCGGCAGGATTATCCCCTGCCTTTTCACCGCCATTTCCCGGCAGAAAATGAAACGGAACCCAGGCGAAGTGATTGGCCAGCTCATCAAAATTACGATAATCCAGCATTTTATGGGCTGAACTGATCCTGCTGTACATGGCTTTGTTTCTAAATTTTATGGTTCCTGAATTCACGGCATCATCCACATACTGGGCACAATAGCTGATAATTTCGGCTTGTGCTGCTGAAAACTTTGCCAGACGTGCGGCAACATAGGTAACCCCATGATGAAAATCAATTTGCATGATAATCCTCCTTGTTTAATTTTTAAAAAACCTGCATTAACGGCTACAGCGGATCCTTGATACGAAGAGTTTTTATTCGATCCGGCTTAAAGGAACCGATTTCCGTTATAATCATATCTACCTGATTATTGTCTACTTTATCCTCTCTTGGGTTCATTTTTTTAATGGATAATGTCTCAAACTTTTCTAAACATTTTCGATCCTGAGTAAACCATTCGATATCTCGATTGAGATCTTTGTCATAAACAATATCTCCTATTTTGCCTGTATCAGCAATGATAAATACAGGGACCCTGTATTTATTGGCAACATCGGATACCGTCAGATGCCCGCAGGTATGGCCAAAACTTTGATCAACATTATTGATGCCGTTTGTGCCGAAAAGGACTTTTTGGATAAGGCCCCGATCCATTAAATTTGAAATGCTGATATCCGGTATTATCCAAACATTCTGGAAGCCAATCTCTCTTACTTTTTGTGCATAATGCAATCCATCACTGTAGACAATTTCATTTGCATAATTGTATTGGGTTTTTCCGCGGCATTCGCAAATGTAAATATGCGTGTTTCTTTTTTGTTCAGATGCACAAGAATCCAATGCATTTATTATCAGGCTGCTATACCCGAATAAAAGGATGCTTCCCCCATCGGAAATAAACGTTTTTGCATTTTCCGATAAAGCAATAAGATTTTTTCTACGCTTTTCCATAAGTTTATTGATTTTATTTTCTATGACAACGGCTTTATCCTGATCATCACTGTTTAATATTTCTTCCAGATTATTGATAAAGGTTCTAATCAGCGTATGGCAGGGCCGGGCCAGAATAATCCGTTTAACTTCTTTTAAATAATCCTGTAAAATATCCAGACCGGAATTAGAAATTTTAACAATTCTAAGCGAAGTCCTGAGGATAATATGAAATGCCTCACTGGCCGAACTTAACTCTTCTAACAAAATATTGCTTCTGATCAATTCAAACTCAAGAACAGGCTGGCTCTGGAAGTCATCAATTGTGTTGGTTTTGATATCCAGGAAAAAAGAGAGCCGACCCCTGATAAGTATTTCTTTTACTGTGCTTAAATCTTCCCGTAAATTATTTTTAAGGGTTTCAGGAATAAAGGTGGCAGCAGTTGTTGAAGAGATATTAAATATATTTATCAAAATGGACAGGTCTTCCGGCTGAGGCGTGATTTTTTTGATCCATTTTGATTTTAACCAATGCATTTTATTCTTCCAGGGAAGACCTGTCTCATACAGAAGCGCATTATATTCCTCGGGTGTCAAGCTGTCTATATCATCTACATGGGTTGCAATGGAAAGCCTCAGATAAGCTGCTATCAACCTCACTCTTACATTGGCATAATTGTCGCACTCAAATATATTTTCTGTTTTTCTGTGATATTTGCAAAGCGTGGCGATCGTACTTGCTTCCGAATGATTCAGCAATAAATTGTCATGGTGCTCAATAATGTATTTGTAAGACCGCAAATGATGTAATTTATACACCTTGGCATTCCATTCATCATCATTTATATCTTCGCTTTGAAGACCGACAACCATTCCAATATCATGCAGCCATACTGATGCTAATAAGTAAAACCACTCCTTTTTGGTAAAACTTTCATTATACTCTACTGGAAGCAGATTATATAAAGCGATTTCAACCTGCAAATTGTGTGTTTCGTTATGAAACCCCTGCCATGAAGGGCCATCATGTAATTTCCATAAATCTGAAACAAGGTCTATTATTTTTATTAAAATTTCATAATCATGGTCATCAAGGACATCTCTTCTTCTCTGTGTAAACGATGTCTCAACTGCGATAATTTTTTTTGGACTCTCTCCAATAATTTCAGTATCAACCGTATCAAATTCAATTTTTCCGTCATCTCCGGTGCTGGTATCAATTACCCATTTCCGGTTGGCCGGAGAAAAGCTTCTAAAGTCAAGCATAATTTTTTGCTGGAAAAAATCAATGGTTAAATAATGAAATCGTTGTTTTATTAAAGAATCCGTCCCTAAACAAGAGGCCCCGGCCTGGAATTGAAAAATTTTACCCATGGCATCATGATGATAACTTGCATCCACATTGTGCAGATGCCCGGTAAGCAAAATTGAGTTATTCACATAGCTTTTTAAAATTTTAGCATCATCTCCCCACAAAAAATTGATGGGATGATGAAACAGAAAAATTCTGACATCATATTCCGGCAAGGATTTCAGTGCAGACCTGACTTGAAATTCACCAATGGCTATTCTTCTCTCATCTGTATCCGATCTGCTCATCCAGGCGGAGTTGAGCCCGATAATATTAATATTTTTTCCTGCATCACATTTGTAATTGTCTGCAAACGGTACCAGTCCGTTGTGGGTATGTTTTAAATGCGGCATATATTTTTCAACAAAGGCATAGTATTCCGACATCCCCTTGAGCAGGTCTTTACGAAAGTCTTCATTGCTGATCTCTTCATTTAAATCCCGCATACTTGAATATACAGGGATATCAGATTTTCTGTAACACCTGCGGTTTACATCATGATTACCCGGCACAATAAATAATTTTTCTCTGTTAATGCCGGTATGTTTGATTAGTTTTTCAAAAAAATCTTCTGCCAGATCATATTCTTCTTTTTTTCCGCTAAAGGCAATATCTCCTGATACGATGACTATTTCAGGATTAATCCCTTTTTCTTTATCCCTTTCAATCCGCTTTAATAAGGATTCAGTAACAATTGATTGGTCTATTACGTCATTTTGCTTGAAATGGAAGTCTGAAATATGGAGTAGTTGGAACTGCATTGTTTTCTCCTTTAAACCTGAAATAATATTAAACACAATTGAAAGCTGATTTATCTAAACTGGTTTTTTAAGGACTTTTTTCAAAAGCCGTTAAGCGCTCAAGGGTATATTGCCGTTTGAGTTCTGCCATTGTTTTCGGACCGGGCATGCCATCGGGTTCCAGTTTGAAGCGACGTTGGAACGCCATTAATTTTTCCCGTGTTGATGGACCCCACACCCCGTCAACTTTCAGGGTTGCTGCCATAATCTGATTCAAGGCTGACTGGAGAAATTGAACCTCGTCAGGATTGGAAAGCGCTCCCTTGTCCTGTGCAATTTCCGCAAAATAGTCCTGGAATGTTGTTTTTAAAAACCCTCGCCATCCCTGCTCGTCCAGTCCCAGTTCAGTCACCGCTTTTTTTAGATCAAAATCAGGGCCTTGCTGTTTTACCATTTTGTAGAGGTCATCCACTTTCTGCCGCTGATCCAGGCAAAGCAGGAGAAGCCTGATTTCACGGATTTGTGTTGAGTGCAACCCTAAATCCTGGGCTTTTTGCGTCAGTTCTATCAAGGAAGAGACCTTTTCTTCACGCATTCCATCCATTCGCCAGTTGGGCAGAGCCGTCAGACGACCGGAATTCCACTGAGTTCGTTCATAAAGACTTGCCAGGCCTTCATTCAGCCAATCCGGTGCTTCGGGGAAATCCGCCTTGATCATTGCATGGACCATCTCATGCAGCAGGGTGCCGTACCCTGTCCTCCCTCCTGTAGCCATGATCAAATTGTCGGACGGGTTGTAATACCCCAGAAACGGGGCATAGACCGGAAGACCCACTTCCGGATACAGCTGATGGGTCGCGTCAACCAATGCAAACGGCTGTGGAGAAATCATGATCACAAGCAGTCTTTGAGGCGGCGTATCAAAATATTCTTTCATAAAATACGCATAAAAATCCTTTACCCCTCTTTCGTAGTGCTTGACAGGTGATACCGGATCTTCCAAACCAATGATCAAAAAAGGCGCTTTTTCAAACACATCTATCCTCAGATTATGTAGTGACTGCCGTATGACAGCTTCCATGGGACCTGCTGAAGCGCCTGCATCAATTACCGGCAGCCGTTTCGGCAGGTTCATGATGGCGTCTTTTTCCATCTCCACAGTGCCTTTCTTCATGATAAAACTGATGGAAACCCCTTTACTGCCCCAGTTTTCCACTCTCAGTTTGGCCAGCTGCGTCTGGCAGTATCCCAGTTCCGATTGAATGGCCCCGCGCTGCTCATCCGTAACAGCCATAAGCCTGGCTTTTTCAAGCCATTCAGTGGCCTTTTCCCAGTTCTTCAAGGTATTGTTCAGCGCACCCAGACTAAACACATACTTGTAGGTATCAGGAGACAGAAGGTTTGCTGTTTCCAAAAAATTGAGCGCATTTTTCAACTCCTGACTGCCGGGGTTGTCCTGGCGATAGATGGATAAAAACCGCTGGTAATTATTCTCTGCTTCGTTGCCCTGAGCGGTTGCCGGACCGGACAGGGCAATGAAGATGGTCATGACGGCGGCAAACAATGCCGGCATCATCCAGCGGATAAACCTCAAATCGTGCATAACGCCTCCAATTTAATAGGATGATCATCTAATCCGGGACAGATGTTCTGTGAAGCGGATTGCTTTCCTGTCTTACCTCTTCAATACCTGCCACAGGCGAGGCGGGTAACATCTTGATTTCCATGGGCTTTTGCACTGTCAATCCCCAGAGGATAATGGCAGCTCCCATCAGAACAAACAACGCCCCCGGGCTTCCTGCCTTAAGCTTGGTTTTAATTCCTGAACCGGAAAACCCGAAATCAATTTCACCCGATATCCCCTTGATCAGGGTATCGTGACCTAACCTTACAATCAGGTAGCCAAGGACACAGGCTGTAATCTTAAGGACAAGTATGCTTGCCATGAACGCTATGGCAATAGGGGTACTTGTGGCAACAAATGCCTGGGCAGATGCTATTGAAGCCGGTTCCACCGCCCCTGCGACGTCAGCGGTCATGCCGGGCAGAATCCCGCCTGTTAAAATCAAATAGCCTGCCACAATAAAACAATCTTTACCCTCCCATAATCTGGACACTTTTCTTTTGAAGCCTGCACCTATTGTGTACATAAACAGTTTCCTCTTGTTTTTATTTTTTCCAAGTGTCAAGCCCGATGGCCAGCCGATGATACTGCCATGCATCATCCAGGAGCAAAAAGTAACCAAACAGCTGATATTTAAATTTTGCCGGATCAACTGAAGAGTGGTAGGGTACCTGCGGTGCTGTTGAATAAATAAGCTGCCCCAAAAAAAGACCATCCGCTATTTCAACCAGCTCATCAAGGCAGAAACCAATGGGCATGGGCCCCCCTATCATGGGGTATCGGTAATGAAACTGGAAAACCTTTTTTTTGCTTTCCTTCCCGTTATTCATGGGAAGAATTGAGTCTTGATCACAGGTCCCTAAAAATTTATATCCCTGCCTGAAAAAAGGAGACGGCCCTGATTGTGAAATTGCCTGCAACGATGGATCCGGAAGCTGATAATTCATATCAATGATGCGCATGAGCGGATCTGCGGCCACAATGCGCTCATCCTGGATATTGCTGCCGTCAACCCAGTGTCTGCCGGCTTCTTTTTCCCAGAAATCCTTGTCTGCATCAGACATGCCCTTGTCCCATGACCCGCTCTTTAAATACCGGGTGTAGGGACCCTCATCGGTCCAGTGATGCTTTTCGTTTTTCAGGACAAGATCATAGTGCGGGGCACTGGCCAGGTGGGACTCAAGCTCTTTCACTCTTTGGGGATATCGCTCGACAAGGGTGTCGCTTTCATCTAAAAGCATGCTCAGTTTCCGGCCGTTAATTTTTTCAAAGGATTTGCCGGCCCATGGGAAAATATATTTTCCTATGCTGTGCCAGATCATGTTCAGAATGTTGGGGCCGGCCGGCTCACGCCCGAGAACGCTTGCCAGACTGCTTGGAAAAAGCTGGCTCTGGTCATAGAAGGCTGTGGGATCAGGGCATATGGTTTCCTTTAACCCCAGATGCAGATTCAATGTTGCCCCATGATAATAATCAAACCCGCAGGTTATCTCTTCCCGGCCGTAATAATCTCTTTTTTCAGTACCATCCGCCCTTACATTGTATCCTTTGGAACCCTGACCCTTGAATAAACCGTTTTCAACCACAGGCGCCACCCCGCAGCGGAAAAGACGGTTCAATTTCTCAAAATGCACCAGGTGATCATCATATTTACTCTGCAAGGAGATCTGTGTACTGATTCTTTGAAGCAGTTGCAGAATGGACTCATCCTCTTTGAGCAGTTGACGGATATCTTCTGTATCTGATTCTTTTGGAGAAGGTTCAAAAATAAAGGTGGTGAACTTTTTTTTCAGACCATCATTGAGCTTCCAGTCATTGGCCCAGTCTGTTATCTCTGGCCACTGCCGTTGCATTGATGGTGAACGCTTTGGTGAACGGCCCGGTTTTTTATCGTAACCAAGTGTTGTATACCCTGTTTCTCCAGGGCGGGGACGTAGCTGGGGAAACGCATCGTCTGCATATACCTTTTCTGCATAGGCCGGATCCATCATGAGAAAATAACCATTGTTCTGGTAGCCGTAATCCACATCACCGCCTTGATCTTTACCCGGCTCGGAAAAATGACGTCTTAAAAAATCAAGGGGATGCTGATGGTGGGGATCATAAGATTCTCCAATGGGAATTTCAGGCAGGTCGGGACAGAAAGGCAGCCGAAGGCGACCAAGGCTGTAATGGCGGGTGGCATAGATCAGTTGACCCAGATAGATGCCCTCGGCAATCTGCACAATCTCATCCACAAGGCGGGTCATGGGATAGACGGGTCTTAGGGCGGGCCAGCGATAGTTCAGCTGGTACACGTCTTTACCTTTCATTTCCGAGACAACCGATTTCCCAAAATCCGCCAGATAGATACTTCCGGTTTTATTGTAAGGAATGTATGTTTCCTTTTCCAGGTTTGCTTTTGTAAGGATGCCGCCAAACTGTTCTGCAGAAGTTGAAAAAGGCCTGTCTTTAAGATCCCATAGTTGCGTCAGCACCGGTATGGTGATTCCCTGGATAAGATCCGGGTCCGGAGGGTCCCGGAAAAAATTACGGCCGATGCGGGTCGATTCAGGATTAAACGCTTTCATTACCGAGTCGTCCTTCTCACATTTTTCAGCCAACGTCTCACGGGTCAGGGGTTCAAAGGCTTTACCCATCCACAGCCCGGTATCTGCAAACGTCATATTCCAGGCAGTGGCCATCCATTCAATACTGGCGATCCGTGAGCGTTCCCGGCCTAAATGCCGGACCGTATCCTGAAAATAGTCACTGTTCCTGATGGATACAGGAATGCCGATCATCGGGCCGTCAAGAACCACGGATTTCCCGCACATAAACAGTGTCTGCAATTTTTTATTTATACCAGGCCACAGCTGCCGTTGTTTATTGTCCGCCAGTATCTGCTGATACTTTGCCAGCATGGCATAAAAACTGCCGGTAAAATCTTTTTGAAGAATCGTTTCCAGTTCAATGGAAAGAAGGTTTGACGCGGTGGGGAAATGATCGCTGCTAAGGTAAGTTGTCATTGCATCTCCTTAGAAAAATACATAGCGGAAAAAAGTTTACACAAACTTATATAAAGTAAAATTAAAAAAAACAATCGGGGAAACCCTTAATTTTTGATAATTTTTAACTAATCGTCATCATCACAAATTGTCCTGGCTTGTTGTGCCGGTCGACCGGAGGCTTTCATCATCTGGTTATAATTTTGGAAACCGAATTGCTGATAATTGCACACAGCCGCTACATCCCCGGTAATATAAAATTCACCCTTGGCTAAATCCGTTGCCATAGGGTCACCCTTAAACTTAACACACTGTGACTGTTCCATCAGTATCCATTCCACGGGATGCGGTTCTTCCTGTTTGAGGGGCTGTAATTTACATAGTTGCTCCAGGCCAAAACCTCTTTTCATTAAATTTTTACTGATATCCCACATTAGAGCAAGGTACGGCTTTTGAAAAATTTCTTTGAAAAAAATCTTTGAGATTGGATATTTCAACAACTCATCCGTACCCTTGATCTCCAACAGCCCAAACGGCAGCTTTGGGAAAACTGAAACAGCGACATTTTCAAGCCCATGCCTTTTGTTAAAATTTTTCATTGATTTTTCAATTTCTTTTGTCAACTCATGGAGATCCAGTAAATTTTCATCTTGATAGGCCTGGTCATACCTGCTTATAATTTTCCTTAACTGTCTGAAATCTTTTCGGTCACGTAATTGTCGGACCTGGTCGACAATTTCCATACGGCTTGTTGAGCATTGATTTAAAACATATGAAAAAAACGGAGACAGGTTAATTGCAAACTCTCGCTCTTTATTGCGTGCCAGCTTTTGAATCAATTGGAATCGAGGATCGGCAATGGTTTTTGCGATAAAAGAAACTGCCTTTGAACCTGAATCAAACAATGCCTTTCCCGGAATCATCAATTTTTCAATAAACAGATTGCGCTGGGGATTCGGCAAGTAGGTGATCCCCGTTTGTTTGCCGACTTCATGATAATAAATTCCCCGCCAGGCATAGAGAAGCATGCGAAAATTATTCTCAGTAAAATGAAAATTTGTGGTTTCTCTTACCAGGGATAGCTTTTCTTGTATCCAGTCCGTGTCAAAATAATCTGCAGACGCATAAATTGAGGGGATAAGGTCTATGTTCATGTCGTCAAGAAACTGCGCGCCGTCGCTGCTTAAAACAGAAATAAGAAATTCTATGATTCTAGTCTCATCAAATCCCATCACTCTTTGCCAAAACCCATCAACAATCGGGCACAATCTTCCAATGCCCGGATATTTTTTTTCCCAGGTCCAGATTGCGGCGGCAGGCTCTGTGACTTTATGTTTTCCCTGGTATGCATCATATATGGGTACTTGAATGAACCGCGAAGAACCATCAAGATAAATTTCATCGCAGAGCAATGCTGCCATAACCATATGCATCAATGATATACAATCGCTATGATCGGGATTGTCATCATATAATGCGCGTCCTGCGCCGGCAACCGTTGCGTTATCAATAAAAAACCGGGATAGTTTTATTGTGCTCATGGCACTGTCTCCTGATACTATATAACCCCTCCTTGAAGTATGTCTGGCAAGTCAATACCGCTCAGATGGAATCTGTAAGAATTCTTCTCCCACCTAAATGTTCTCCAAAAAAATTTTCAATATTATTAATCATCCTAAACCGATTACTCCACCACAGGATATAATGTGACTCTTTGGGAAAAAGAATGTACTTGACTTCTTTGTTATTGGATTTCAATGCCTTTACCATGGCATCTGCTTCACTTCTGGGTACCCGTTTGTCTTTTGCTCCTTGGACAATCAATAGTGGTTTGTTGATTTTGTCTACGTGAAAAAATGGCGACTTGGCTTTTAATGTTTCCAAATCCTCAGGATTTTCAGGGTCACCAACATATGTCTGCCATTTATACCATATTTTATAATCATCATTCTTAACATCCTTGGACTTTAAGAATGTTTCAAGGTTAGCTATTCCATTCACATCAACACCACAGGCAAATACGTCAGGAGTAAAAGCAAGCCCAACCAGAGACGCGTATCCGCCATAGCTCTGCCCCAAAATTGCGATCTTATCTGGATCTGCTATTCCTTGGCCAACCACCCAATCTACCCCATCAATAAGATCTGTATGCATTTTACCAGCAAACTCACCCTTTCCAGCCTCCATAAACGCTCTTCCATAGCCGGAGGACCCCCTGAAATTGATTTGTAATACTGCATATCCGCGATTCGACAGCAGTTGCACTGTCGGGCTTAACCCCCAGTAATCCCTGCTCCATGGCCCGCCATGAACATATAGGACCATGGGTAAACTCTTACCGCTGGTACCGGTGGGCAGGGTCAGGTAGCCGTTTATGAGCAGTCCATCCCGGCTTTTATAAGATATTGGTTTCATGATAGAAAGTTTTTTACTGTATTCTGGTGAAAATCGAGTGGCCAACAATTCTTTTTCTTTTGTATCCCGGTTATAAAGGAACCAAGACACATTAGTACTCGTCATGACAGTTAAGGTAGCCAATCTCTCCTGATTATCTTTACTGATAATGTTTATAGACTTTTTTTCATTGCTGTTAAAGGCCTCAAACAGATCAGCATAACTTGAGTCCAAAAGATATTTTTTTTGATAATCCGGATAAGCGGCGGCCGCTATTGGTTTGTTCGAAACATGACTGATCACTATATTTTCCATATCAGATGTTGGATCATCAACGATTAGTTTTTGCTTTTGTGTCTTTATATCCATTTCGATCAGACCAATACGATCTCTGCCTACATTGGAAAAAAGATATAAGGACTTATATTCTGGAGAAAACCCCAAGAATTTAACAGAATCATCAATGGTCCAAGTCAGAATCGGATTCCAAATATCTGCGGTTGACCCCTGTATTTCCAAGCTCCTTTTTATCAAATCTGTTAATACAATTCTTGCCTTGAGGTTTCCATTTCTATCGGTTATCCAAGAATATACATCACCTGGATTTTGTGATAATTTTTGTGTTTTGGCGGTTATGATATTCAGCTTGACCAAATCAATGGTTGAGGTTTTTGTGATAGTTTCGGATATTCCGTATTTTTGAAGAATGATATGCATTGGATCATTTTTCAGTATCTGGTGAATCTGATAAGAGTTGTTTTTGTCAGGGGTTAAATCTTTGGCAACCTTGATATGATTCTGCGTATCCGCAGCGTAGATATGTACCTGACCAAAGAACTCTTCCCATATTGGATATAAAATATGCCGACTGTCCTGGGCCCAGTAAAAACGGTTGAAGTGAATTGTGCTTTTGGCAAAATTATGATTTAAACATTTTGTATCATTTTTGCCAATGGTCTTAAAAAAGATGGTTGTTTTTTTCCGTCTTTCACCAAGCCAGGCAATTTTCTTCCCATCTGGTGAAACCTTGAAGCAGGATTCGGGCTTGATATCAAAAAAAAGTTCCTTGATGCGAATCATTTCCGGCAAATTTGCATCGACTAAAGCGGGATGTTTAGCACCAATATTACACCCCTGGATAACAAATAAGGACAATACCAGGCAGATCATGATAAAACTATTACAAAACAGTATTTTTTCTAAATTAATTTTCTTTCTATTTTGTCCGATTATATTCATACCTCAACTGATTCCTTTCAAAACAAGGGCGCCCTGGTCGACTATCTTCTGCAGTGTATTTAGCGCTTCAAGCGGACTGTCTTTTTCTATGTTGGCAATGACGGTTTCCATCTCCTGAATAAAGTCAGCATATTTTGCTGTAAGTTCTGTTATCTTTATGATTTGATCATCGATGTAATCATCAATCAATTTATCTCTGGCAGTTCTGGCCTCTTTTTTTTGTTTATCACTGACTGCAAGGGATTGAGCAATATCATTCAGTGCCTCTTTTGCCGTTTCATAGGTCATCTGGGCTTTTTCATAAGGTGTCATCTTTACCTCCTCTTGTTATCTTGATATATTTGAATTGCTTTTCTTAATTCTATAAAAACAGGAACCAGATCCTCTACAGACGGTGAGGTTAAAATATTATTTTCAACGGCAACTCTTAGTGCAACCAGAGAACTCGACACCTTGTTTATCAATTCCACATAGGCCACAATCATATCCTGGTAAGCAAACAATTCATTAGTCTTGAGTTTGGCTTCAGTGACTTTTTCTTCTACCTGACCCTTTATTTGCGTCAGTTGGATATAGGCAATTGAATCATATGAATTTAATGCACCATTATTTAACTTAAGTTGCTCTTTTAACTTCAGATAAGTGCGCAATTGATTGATCTGGTCTGTCAGTGCCTGCAGTTTTGTGTCTGGTTTGTAATTTTTTGCCAATGATAAATAATCTTGACTCAGATCCGTAACCTGATCTTGTATCCCGGCATATGCCCTGTCATTAAGGCCTTTTCTGATATTGTAAAAGCGTCTGGCATCCTCTCTTAAAAAGCTTATAAATCTTTTTTCTATTTCCGGACCCATTTTTTTAATTGTGCTGATAAAGGCTTGCCGGGTTCGCTCCTGCTCTGCTTTAGACAGTATGGCCTTAAGGATGCCAACATAGGGTAGAATTTCTCCTGCAGCATCTGAGATTTCTTCAAGGGGGAAGTTGGAAAGGCTTGTCACTAAACCATCTGCTGCTGCTGCAACTTCATTTACGCTTTTTCCTTCAGCCAATCGGGACAGGACATCATTATATCGTTCAATCACACCCCATGCCTGGATGCGTATTTGGATATCGTCCATCTTAACCTTATCTGAGGCTGATTTTATTGGATCAAAGGTATCCGGCCTCTCAATGGTACGATTCACTTTTTCTTTTGATAGACGTTCTGCTGTATTTTCCTGGTGTTCTTTTAAGGCGACCGAGTAATCAAGCAGGACCTGCTCTCCGGCAGTACGAGCATTTTTGAATGCTTCTTTGTAGGAGGAAAATTCCTTGGTCGGAAGAGTGGTGCAGGAAAAGAATGCAAAAATGATAAATAAAACAATAAAATACTGCTTTTTTTGTGTCATAAGTTGATCAATCATATAACGCCCTCCTATTGATATGAATTTTAAAATACAGATAAGTCCATAATGAGACGATACCCTTTATTGACCTTTGAGATTTCTGATCTCTTCAATGGTGTCACGAAGACTTTGTTCCATTGGAATTTGTTGCTGCCAACCCAGAACATCTTTGATTCGCTGATTGCTGAAATTCCATAATTTTCCTTTCATTGTTGCCATGAACTCTGGCGAAACAATCAAAGGTGTCCCCAATGTCATGTGATTGAATTTATCAAAGAATCCCATGGCGCCCAGCATGAAATTGGGTAGCGTCATGAGTGGCAATGGAATTTTTGAGTCCAAACTGTGCATGGTTTCAATAATATCACGAAACATCGGGGATATGTCATTACAGACAATAAACCGTCCTTCACATTCTTTTTCACCCGCAAGGATATGTGCAGTGACTACATCCCTGACATCAACATAGGGGTAATTCATCTGTATCACACCCAGCCGCATGGCACCCATCATCATCGCTTCCAGCACATCAATGGTAGGCGTATTCCTTGCGAACCCAGGTCCGGCGATAGTACCGGGCAGGATAGACACCATATGAATTTTCTTTTCCTTTGCAATTTTCCAGGCCAGTTTTTCACCCTCAGTTTTTGCCTTAATATAGGGGACTCTTTTGTCTTTTGTCCAATGTCTTTCATTTGAAGGAGGGGCGTTTGGAAGGGTCATTGGAAGGGTAACAACCGAAGATGTCAGTACTATTTTTTTAACCTTTGCCTCAACAGCAGCATTAAAAGCATTTTCAATCCCCTTTAAGGAGGCATCAATAATTTCTTGCTCTCTGCCGGGTTCTGTATAAGAATAAATTGCAGCTGTATGGAATAATAAATCAATCCCTTTCATGGCAGCCTTAAGCTGGTCCGATCGGGCCAGGTCAGCTTCAACAAGGTCCACATCTCCAAGAGATTTAAGCCGGTTCACTTTTTGGGTGTCTTTTAAAGAGCGGATACTTCCCCGAACGGTATACCCCTTTTTAAGCAATTCCTTGATTAAATTATATCCCAGATGCCCATTTGCTCCGGTAACAAGAACTTTCATGGCGCCTCTCCTTTCTGATGATATTATTTCCGTCACTGCCCTATCCGGTCATGGGCAAAATCCACAGCATTTTTCCAGCCCGACTCATCCAGTGCAGAAATTTTTGAAATACCCGTGGCTATATTATCTTCAAATCCTTTATGGTAAAAATGTAGTACATGTAAATAATCCCTATTGTGAGATCGATAATCCCGAACAAAAGCAGGATCTGTGCAGCATTGCTGAAAAGAACGTAATAAAAGAAAAAAAGAAAAACAATCATTCTTAACAATCCTTCCAAGAAAATGAACCACGTTCGTTTATAAATATCAAATGATGCGACAATCAAACATATGCCCGCAAAAACAACAAGAAGGCCAAGAATATTTATCATAATTACGTGATTCACATTTTCCGGCATTGCGAACACAGTCCCGCCTAATCCCAGAGAATGACCCAACCTGTTTGAGGTGTTAAGAAATTCTTTAAACGTAATGGGACAGAGAAGTGCTCCATAAGCTATAATATTAGAAATTCCTGTCCAGAAAACCCATTGCCTGAAATTTTTTATTTTTGCATGGGATTCCATAATTGTTCCCTCCAAGATCTAAAAAATTACAAAGTTATAGCCGGTTCAAATTCGTTTCCAATATTTAGCTGATAACTTCTGCTTTTGATGTTCTTTTGAGATATTGGAATTGGGGCTGTGAATTTTTGTTTGAATGCCTGTTCTGTCTTATTTTTTGCGGACATATTCAACATCCCCAAATCTTGAGTTGACGGAATCATGGCACAGCTCCGCACCTTCGCTTACAGTATTGCGAGTAGAGGACAGCACAGAGAAAAAAGATACAGTTGTGTTATATAAAGTGTTTTCAATAAAATCAATCGGGGTAAACCCTTAGTTTGAAGAAAATTTTGCTTTTTTTGTAAAATTTCCTGATCTCTCGACCTGGTGATGTTCAGTCACTTACTTTTACGCCAATATCCTTGGGATCAATGCTTCGGGTAACTATGGGTGACAAAAGGTACAGGGTGCCGTAACTCAAAGCTACGTATCCAAAAAATGGAGTGAATGCAGAAAACAGGAAAACCATCAGGTTGATCCGGGCAAACCAGGGTCTGCGGTCCATGAAACGCCCGATATGAAGATATATGACAGGGTATGTATTCATGGCTCCTGCCGCCAAAAACATGAGGCAAAAAGAAAAAATCCCCCAGAAGGCGACCATGCCGGTGCTTTTCTCCACCGCTATTTCAAGCATGATCATCGGAGCTGTGACCAATAGAGCAGCAGCGGGTGTCGGCATTCCTTTAAAAAAACCAGGTATGGGATTGCGGTCCAGTGTAAAATAGACAAGACGCGTGAAACCTAATAAAATATAAGCTATTGCAGCAAATCTCAGGGGTAGCTTTTGAATAACCGGGTTCTGGATTTGTGAAAGGAAAATATAAAATATCCATCCCGGAGCAATGCAGAAACTGACTGCATCAGCGATATCATCCATTATACCGCCAAACGTTATATTAAACCTTCGCGGTTTATTTTCAATGATAGTTGTAAGTCCAAGTTTTCTTGCAAGCGCACCATCTACCTTATCAAATACCGCTCCGCCCACAAGCAGAAGATACGCCTCTCGAATCTTGCCCTGATAGGCAAAAAACACAGCCATCAGACCCATTAATGCGTTCATCAGCGTTAATGCATTGGGAAATATTGAGAGAATGCGTCTGCGAAGCTTTACATCGCCAAGGCAAATCTCATCCAGACAAAAGGAGCCGTATTTGCGGCAATTCATTGCAATTGATCCAAAAATGAAAATCAGAAAAAAGATCTCAATGAAAAACAGGTTTCGAAGGGGAATATGACTTATCTTGCTGATCCAGCCGTAAAAAATACCTGGATCAGATGATGGAATGAAAAATATGTAAATGTAGAGCAGGGCTCCAACAGGTGCGGCTACAATTTGACGTAGTCTGGCATATTCAGTCTCTTCCGGTTTTTCATCGGTTCGAATGGAAAATCCCCTCATGAAATGGGCAAAATTATCTCTTATAAGTACGGCTATACACAAAAACAGAACCAGAATTGCATGGAGCAATTCCACCCGTGTATATTCAGGGGATACTTCCAGAAGGCGCCACATTGCCCCGGCTGTTAATAATGGGAAGATGATGGAATAAATAACTTTGTCCATCATCTTGTCAGCCAGGCTCACTAATTTAAACTCTTTTCCAAATCTTACGGAAAACCACCTGTCCACAAGATCAAAACACATGGCAATAAGAAAGCAGATCACGCCTAAGATATACAGGGTTGAACTGTGGGTCCACATAACGCCAACAGCAAAAACCATTCCTGCAAACACCAATGGTGCCCGGCCATAAACCAAAACAGCGGCGATTCGTTGTAGAACTTTTTGCTCTTCTTTCATGCTACTCCTTAGACCTTTGTGCGACTGCTTTGATTTCCTCGAATTGCCCCGTCGGCAAACGCTATACTTAAATTTTGATCAATTTTTTTCATATTCTTTAGCCAAACGCAGTATACATTTATACCATGATACGAGCATCAAAATTAATTCTCTGAAGATATCATAGTCTATAAAAAAATTGAACTATATTATTGTTTTGAAGCGTATGGATATTTTTTTTGGCTGGATTATCCTATCAATGGTATTGATCATAGGGCTTGTGCTTTGAACAGTTTCATTTTTCTATAAAAAAGTTCATCATAGTGAACTTCTAATCGCAAAATAAACACAATTCCCATAGCCTCTCTTTGGTTGTCCATGAACAAAAAATTCGAATATATCAACTTTTATATTGACTCGATGGCAAGTTAAGAATATATGATAAGATATGCTTGGTTCTGCATAATGAATTATTTTAATCTACAAGGGCAGTCGCAATATGGAAACAAGACGTGAACAATTAAGGATCGACCCCAAAAAATGTACTGCATGCCATCGGTGCACGATTGCATGCTCCATGAAACACCACGGAACGGTCAATCCCCACCTTTCCAGAATTAAGATTCTCCAATTTAAAAACCAGGAACTTAATGTTCCTGTCATCTGCATGGCTTGCGAAAACGCACCCTGCATAAAGGTGTGCCCCATGAATGCCTCCCGGCGGACGCCCTGTCGGCAAGCCACCGGATGGAGTAGGGTCCAGACGAGGAATGCGCCCGCTGCCCCTTGCTGGGTGGCGGCAAGCCCTAACGCACCATACACCTTGAGGTTAGAAT
>JAHJLN010000043.1 GCA_018821715.1 Pseudomonadota bacterium
AAAGCCGGAACCGGTTGAAAGATTAACCCAGCCGCAACGGGTCAGACTCCTTTTTGAAGAGCTTGGCCCCACTTTTATCAAATTCGGACAGATTCTTTCCACCCGCCCCGACCTTATTCCGCTGAACTTTATTTTTGAGATTGAGAAGCTCCAGGACAAGGTCCCCCAATTTCCATTTGAGGATGTCCAGAAAATATTGGCCAAGGAATTTGGTGCCACCGAAGACCCCTTTGTTTCAATGGAAAAATACCCCTTTGCCTCTGCATCCATCGGCCAGGTTCACATGGCAACATTGAAAACCGGTGAAAAAGTGGCGGTAAAGATCCAGCGGCCGGGTATCAGAAAGCAGATCAAGGTTGATCTTGAAATCATGAACCATCTTGCAACCTTGATGGAACGTCATATTGAAGATCTTTCCTTTTTTCGGCCCATAAAAATTGTTGAAGAGTTTGCATCAACCCTGGAAAAGGAACTGGACTATACCCTGGAAGCATCCAATATGGAACGGGTGGCACAGCAGTTTTATTTTGACTCAACCATCTACATCCCCAAGGTTTATCTGGGCAGGACCACTGAAAGAGTTCTGACCATGGAATATATACAGGGGATCAAAATTTCAGAATTAGATGTCCTTGATAAAGAAGGCATGGATAGAAAAATTTTAACCATGCGGGGGGCAGACCTGATTTTAAAGCAGGTGTTTGAATACGGTTTTTTCCATGCAGATCTTCACCCGGGTAATCTGTTCGCGCTTCCCAATAATGTGTTGGGCCCGGTTGATTTTGGGATGATGGGGTTTATGGACCGCCGGGCCAGGGAAGTCTTTATTGACTTGATCGCAAGTGTTGTGACCGAGAATCCGGCAGCTGCCTGCCGCTACCTGCTGGAGATTACCGAGTGTGATGAAAGACCGGATATGCGGATTTTAGAACGCGATATTTCTACTTTTATCGGACAATACCTGACCAAAACATTGAAATATATCAATATGGGCCGTTTGCTACAGGATCTTTTAAAGATCACGGTTAAACACAAACTTCGCCTTTATCCGGACACTTTTTTGATGATGAAATCCTTTGCTGCAGTTGAGGGGGTGGCCCACCTGCTTGATCCTGATTTTGATATGGTGGGGTATGCCGCCCCGTTTATTAAAAAGAAAAAACTTGAGCGGTTTTCACCCAAACGCATTTCAGAAGATCTTTCCAGGGTGTCTGTTGAATCCATCCAGTTCCTTCAGGAAGTTCCCAGGGAATCTTTGGCCATTATCCGGCAGGTGAGAAAAGGCAATTTTGTCATGGGGGTCGAGGTCCAGAAGTTGGAAAAAATTCTGGGATCCTACCGCCAGTCAAACCACAAATTATCCGTATCCATTATTATCTCGGCCCTGATCATCGCGGCTTCTCTTCTGCTAAGTTTTAAGGTGCCGCCCCAGCTTTTCGGTATTTCCATCCTGGGCATGGGTGCCATCGTCAGCGCTGTTCTGCTGGGATTGTGGCTTTTTGTTCGGCCTCAGAAATGATGGAAACCTTGTAAAAACAGCCCTGAGTATCTTTTTTGCTTCTATAAAATCGGTAAAAATTTAAAAGAACTTGATTTTTAGTGTGGACAATACTACTATTGTATAAAATAATATGGTTCATTTTAATGGCTAAATTATTTTATTCGGATAACAGACAAGATGATTAGAAGCTATAAAGCCAAAGATTGAAAAAGGAGAAGAATGAATAAGGAAACAGGAGTTCTGTATTTCTCACCAACAAATACAACAAAAAAAATTTGTAAGGCCATTGCGTTGGGAAGGGGATCAAAGGCCCCGCAAATACTGGATATAACCCTTCCAAAAGCTCGAGCAGAATTAATGGCAAATCCAAAGGCAATGATGGCCGCGATCGATCACCTGGTTGTCGGTATTCCGGTTCATTCCGGAAAATTGCCGATTCAGGTTCTGGAATGTCTCAATGCTGTTGAAGGATATAAAAAAGAATGCACAGCCATTGTTGCTTATGGTAACAGAGGGTATGGAATTGCTCTTTCCAGTCTGGTAGAAATTCTTTCTAAAAATGGTTTCAAGGTTGCTGCTGCCGGTGCATTTATCGGGCAGCACTCCTATTCAGACATCATACCGATTGCAATGGGGAGACCTGACAAATCAGACATCGCCAAAGCGATTAAGCTGGGGGAAAACAGTTTGGATGTTGACTCCTGGTTAAGTCTCAGAGATATTCCAGACCAAATTGATACCATCTCCTCATCTGAAAAATATACAGCTCTCAAACCGTATTTTAATGTAAAAAAATGCGTAAAATGCGGTCAATGTGCAGAAAATTGTCCTGTTGGTGTGCTTTCGCCCGACACAGGCACATACCTGAGCCGGGCGGCAAAAAAACAGTGCATAGGGTGCATGGCATGTGTTGGCAGTTGTAAGAAAACAGCAAAAAGTGCACGGGTAAATTTAATCGTAAAACTGGTGATGCAGAATATGCTCAAACAAGCGTCCAGAGAACGGAAAGAACCGCTCATGATTGTCAGTGAAAAGTAATGCTTGACAATATTTATGTACATTGGTAACAATATAGCAACATAAACCAATGCATTTCATGAAAGATTGTAAAATGATGAATCGCAATTTTTTTTTGTTGCTGGCCGGGCAGTTTGTTTCACAGGTTGGAGATAAATTCCATTATATAGCCCTGTCTGTCCTGGTATTGAAAACAACAGGGTCATCAGCGAAGATGGGGGCTGTGCTGGCAGCCTCCGTAGTCCCGTCATTAATTCTTGGATTTTTTTCAGGAACAGTTATTGACCGGTATGACCGCAAACGTATTATTGTCGGGACTGATGTGCTGCGGGGGGGTATTCTTGCAGTATTTGCGGTTCTTTTTTATCTTGGAAGGATGGATTTTTATGTAATTTTATTTCTTCAGATCCTTTTGTCAATTTGCGCTGCATTCTTTGATCCTGCCATTCCGTCTGTTATTCCCCAGATAGTGGATGCAAAAGACCTTGGTGCTGCCAATTCCAGACACCAGTTTGTGAATGGAATTTCCACTATTGTCGGGGCGTTTTTAGGGGGGATGTTTATTTCAGTGTTTGGATATTTGTGGGTGTTTGTGGTCAATGCAGTTTCGTTTACCGTGTCTGCGGGGTTTGAGTGTTTTATTCGGATTCCCCCCACGATTGAAAAGAAGCAAACACAAAAACCACAAGGACTGTTTGAAGACATGAAGCAGGGGTATCAGTACATTCTTTCCCAGAGACTATTGGTCGTGCTTTTGTTTATGGTGATGCTTATCCATTTTTTTGTGGGTTCCATAGAGGTTTTCATGCCGGTAATTGCAAATGCTATTTCACAGGATGGGGCTAGAAACCTTGGGTTTTTCCAGGCTGCATTCGGGCTTGGAACGATTATAACGGCAGTGGTATTAAGTTTCTGGAGCATTTTAGAAAAAGAAAAATCCACGTTGTTTGGCAGTGTTTTCCTTATCGGACTGCTTTATGTTTCTGCATTCTTTTTTAAAGGGAATGAACAAGCCATGGTCCTTTTTTTTCTTGGCATGATATTTTTATTTGGATGCTGTATTATCTGTGCCGGAATATCATTCAAAACCCTTTTGCAGAACAGCATTGACAATAAATTTGCAGGGAGGGTGTTTGCTGTGGCAGGGTCAGTGGGAAATGCATCCATACCGGGTGCCATGATCCTGTATGGTTTTTTGCTGGAAAAATATGATTTCCAGGGGTTGCTTTTGGTTTCAGGTTTAGTGCTGATGCCGTTAACTATTGTTTCATTTATGCTGTATAAGGAGAAAAAAAATGGCCGGACAACAGATATCTTCTCAAGATTCATTGCGAAAAATTGAAAGAGTCCAGACAGGCGTGCGGATTGAAAAACGACTGTTAAAAGTGTTAAAGGGGCTGGCTGAATATCATGACATGTCCCTTGGCGACTTGATTGAAGGCATTGTATTGCATGCCTTTGACGGTAAAGCCCCTTTCAGCGAAAAAAACCTGAAAAAAATTGAGGAATTAAAGCACATTTATGAACTGGATTTGACCTGCCAGGACAGTCACAAGCTTGTGGAGTCCTGACAGGATGGGCTATTGGATAATATCAGTGGGAATGGGCGTGTTTTGTCGCTCGTCTTATGTTGGCTATGCCGTTATAGACGATGAGCAGAGCAAGAATCAGGGCGGCAGCCAGCTGGACAGGATAGGGAATTAGTTCTGAAGCCTGCCCGACTGTTGCACTTGCCTGTATCCCTGACAGGGTATATACAAAGTCCACAAAAAATCCCATGGCAAGGGAGCAAATGGAAATCATGGACAGATAAATAACAAGGGCCCGTGTGTTAAATAAGTTTTTAACAATGTTCATGGTTGCGGCATTGGTTGCAGGGCCGGCCAGTAAAAACACCAGGGCTGCTCCGGGATTCAGACCCTTGAGGATTAAGGCGGCGGCAATGGGGGTGGAAGATGTGGCACAGACATACATGGGAATTCCTGCTGCCAGCATCATCAGCATGGATAAAAACTGATGATCATTTGCCCAGAGCGTCAGATCATCAGGGAAAAAAAAGGTTATGATGCCGGCAATGAAGATGCCGATAGTAAAGGGTTTTGCAATATCTGTCAATAATTCACCATAAGCGTATTTAAGCCCGTTTTTCAGTCTTTTCAAAAGGGATTCATTTTTTTGCGGTGCAACTGCACAGCAGTCAACAGAACAGCCTCACCCACTGGTTCCTTTTACCGTCTCTTTATTTTCAGGTAAATCATCGGTTCCAAAATAGTTTTGAACAATACCGGTTGCAACAGCGGTAATAAATCCTGCAACCGGCCTTATGACGGTCATAATCGGGTCCAGCAGGGCCCAGGAAATGGCGATGGAATCCACGCCGGATTCAGGTGTGGCAATCATAAAGGAGAGCGCTGCGCCGTTATTTGCTCCCTGCTTTTTTAACCCGGCTGCAACCGGAACAACACCACAGGAGCATAAAGGGATGGGAATCCCGAATAGAGCGGCCAGGATGACAGGTCTAATCCTGCCGTTCCCAAGATACTGTTTTATTTTTTCAGCTTTAAAAAAAACGTACAGAACGCCTGCAATAAAAAATCCAAACAGCATATAGATGGCAACATCCAGATAAATATGCCAGGATTCTTTTAATATTTCATATATAATGGTCATACTAATACTATCCTTTATTTTCAGTGTCTTACATGTTTAAGACTCATGTTGATTAAAGAGATAACGTGGTCATCATCAATAGAGTAGTAGATGCTTTTGCCGTCTCGGCGGTTCTTTAAAATTTTTAACGTCCGCAATATGCGCAGCTGATGGGAGATGGCAGAATCACTCTGCTGGCAGATAACGGCAATGTCACAGACGCAATGTTCCTGGTGCAAAAGAGCCAGAACAATTTTCAGCCTGGACGGGTCGCTTAATGCCTTAAAGATATCCGCCATCTGTTCGATATCTTCCCTGGGAGGGATTGTTTTTATGGTCTTTTTTACTTTTTCTTCATTAATGCACTTGTCTGAGCATATATCCATTTAACACCTCTTCATTTGAACATTTATTCATATGTTAATTCAACAACAATATCCTGTCAACATAAAAAATGGAATTAAATCAAGTTTTCATACCAAAATAAGTATTGTCCGATCTAAAATACTGATTTAAAACAGGTGTGGCACTGTGATGTTTTTTAAGCTTTGAAAAAGGAAAAGAAAATGGAATATGATTATTTGATCGAAAGCGACCTGCTGATACCTATGACAGAAGGACTGCCGGTTATTGAGAACGGAGCGGTTCTGGTAAATGAAGGAGCCATTGAAGCCTGCGGCAAAACGTATGAATTTTCCGGCATAAAAGTAAAAAACCGTATCCATGCAGGCAAAAAAATCATTATGCCCGGACTGATCAATTGCCATACACACCTTCCCATGTCTCTGTTCAGGGGGCTGGCTGATGATCTTCCCCTGGATGTCTGGCTCAATGAGCATATTTTCCCGGCCGAGGCTGAACACATCAATCCTGAATCCGTTGAAAAATGGAGTCGGCATTCATGCAGTGAGATGCTGCTTTCCGGTACCACAACCTGCTGTGATGGTTATTTTCATGAAGAAAACGTGGCAAAAGCAGTTATGGCATCCGGTATCCGGGCTGTACTTGGACAGGGAGTGATTGATTTCCCGGCACCGGGAGTTCTGGATCCAAAAAAGAATGTGGCAGTGGCTGTTGAATTTGTAAAAATGTTTAAGACTGCATCACCTCGGCTGTATCCTTCCATCTTTTGCCATTCTCCATATACCTGTTCAAAAGAGACCCTTACGGCTGCAAAACAGGCAGCCAATGATTTAGGGGTTCTTTTTCAGATCCATGTGGCGGAAACGAAAAATGAAAGAAAGATGATTCAAGGCCTTGGCAGGATGTCTATAGTTGAATATCTTGAATCCATCGGTATTCTGGATGAAAAGACACTGATGGTCCATTCTGTCTGGATTGATGATAAAGACATTGCTATCATAAAAAAAAAAGGTGCCAATGTTGCCCACTGCCCTGAGTCCAATATGAAACTTGCATCCGGAATTGCGCCGGTTCCAAAGCTGATTGAAAAGGGTGTGGCTGTGGGCTTGGGAACAGATGGATGTGCATCCAATAATGATCATGACCTTTTTGCTGAGATGGATATGGCAGCCAAGCTTCACAAGGTGGCATTGCTTGACCCTTGTGTCATGGATGCGCGGACGACGTTGAAAATGGCCACTATCCAGGGAGCCAAAGCCGTTGGGCTGGGTCATATAACCGGGTCAATTGAAAAAGGGAAACGGGCGGATATGATACTGGTTGATATGGACAAGCCCCATTTAATCCCCATGTATGACCCCTATTCAAGCCTTGTCTATTCTGCAAAGGCCTCTGATGTCAGTCTGGTGATGGTGGATGGGAAAATTCTGGTTCAAGATGGAAAAATAGTTTAAAAAAATGCAGCCTGCTCTGCAGGGTCAGGACAGAACAGGCTGCTGGATAATGCTTGCCAAGGAGATGGGGTTTGTTTTAGGTAAACAATTTCCTGTCATTATCCATGATCGGTTATTTAAATGGGCTATCTTGTTTTCACATCTTTATTCATTTAATCTCTTTTTAACAAATCAAGAATGGT
>JAHJLN010000395.1 GCA_018821715.1 Pseudomonadota bacterium
TATCTTGGACATACCATTAAAGCGCTTGCAAAGGAAAAAGGCGGTATTATCAAACCCAATACGCCTGTTGTCACAGGAGTATCTCAACCATCAGGACTTGAAGTCATCAAACAGATTGCAAAAGAAAAATCATCAAATCTGTTTATTTATAAAAAAGATTTTACAACACGAAAAGATCCGGGACACAACACTTATACGTACACGGGATTAAACAAAAAATTTAATCACCTGGTAAAACCCTTGCCCGGTGATCACCAGAAAGAAAACTTAAGCCTTGCCCTTGCAGCCTGTGAGTTGATTTTCAAAAAATTCAACCCCATTGACACAAGATACAACTTTGACCAGACACTTGTCATGGAAGGACTCTTGATTGCCAAATGGCCGGGACGACTGGAAATCGTCATGGAAGCCCCCCTGGTAATCATTGACGGTGCGCACAACCTGCACGCGGCAAAAGTTCTAGGAAAATATTTATCTTCAACCCTGAAAGACAAAAACCTCACCCTGGTTCTCGGCATTCTGGATGACAAGCCCTATGAAAAAATGCTTGAAAGCCTTATACCCTGTGCCCAAAATATCATTATCACAAAGGCTAAAATCGACCGAAGTCTTGATCCATCAGTGTTAAAAAAAGCAGCTCAACGATTTACCGGGAATCGTGTTATCATTATTGAAGATGTGAAAGAAGCGGTTACCCATGCCATTAAGATTTCAAATAATGAAGATGCGGTCTGTATTGCAGGATCACTTTATGTGGCCGGTGAAGCCAAAGAAAAATTTGATAATGACCTTGATCTAAAGACAAAGTTAAAGTAGCATATGATACATGCGCCCGTAGCCCAGTGGATAAGGCGTCAGCCTCCGAAGCTGAAGATCGCTGGTTCGATTCCAGCCGGGCGCACCAGTTACGCTTATGAATTCACCACTTAAAATAGGTCTTATCAGCTATCGAAGCAATCCCCATTGCGGCGGACAAGGGGTTTACATAAGGCATTTAAGCCATGCCCTTTGTGACCTTGGTCATGATGTCGAGGTCATCGCAGGACCACCAGATCCGCAGTTAAACAATACCGTAAAACTCACCATGCTTAAGACCCTGGATCTTTACAATCCTGAAGATCTTTTCAGGACCCCCCGCATCGACGAGCTCAAAGATCTTATCAACCTTATTGAATGGCTTGATGTGTCTGCCATGGGATATCCGGAACCCTGGACCTTTGGAATGCGGGTTAAAAGATATCTCAAAGAAACCAAAAAAAAGTATGATATCATCCATGACAACCAGTGCCTGTCCTATGGCATTTTATCCCTGGCAAAAAGAATGCCGGTCACGGCAACCATCCATCACCCCATGACAGTGGACAGAAGACTTGCTGTTCAAAGCACCACCTCATTTCTAAAAAAGATGAAAGCCCTGCGATGGTATTCATTTATCAGCATGCAAAAAAGAGTGGCAAAAAAATTGTCCCACATTATCACGGTTTCACAAAGCTCTAAAAAAGATATTGCCAGAGAATTCAACATCCCGGAGTCACGGTTTAAAACCATTCCCATTGGCATTGACACAGATCATTTTTACCCCCTGGAAACCGTTAAAAAAAAATTCAACCGCATCATTGTCACCAATAGTGCGGACACGCCGTTAAAAGGCCTTTATCATCTTCTTTTTGCCATAAAAGGCATCCTGAAGATACGACCGGTGGAACTGGTTGTCATTGGCAGCCCTAAAAAAGACGGCGGCATTGAAACCCTGGTTAAAAAACTGGGGCTTACTCAGCACGTTAGGTTTACCGGCCGCATTGACCAGGAACTGTTTGTCAAAGAATATGCCAAAGCAGGCCTTGCAGTTGTCCCCTCGTTATATGAGGGCTTCGGATTACCCGTGGGAGAAGCGATGGCCTGTCGAATTCCGGTAATCTGCACCACAGGCGGTGCATTGCCTGAAGTTGCCGGAGATGCGGCAAAACTTGTCCCACCGGGGAGTGCCAAAGCATTGGAATCGGCTATTTTGGAACTGCTGGATGATCCTGCCCAGTGCGAAGCGCTTGCCCAAAGAGGATATCAACGGGTTTTAAAAGAATTTACCTGGGAAAAAACCGCTCTTCGAACCGTTGAGGCCTATAAAGAGATTATCCGTGATTACCATTGATTTTAAAAAACTTGATATTCGACCCAATGACCGGATTCTTGATATCGGATGCGGAGAAGGCCGACATACCATCGAGGCCTGCCGGCAAAAAGACACCCTGTGCACTGGAGCGGATTTTGGTTTTCAAAACCTTGTTGAAACACACAAAAAAATAACCTATCATCAGGAGCTTAATGACCTTTGCTGCAAAAGCATTGATCTTTCCTGCATGGATGTGACACATCTGCCCTTTGGCGACAACAGCTTTGATCGTGTTCTGTGTTCAGAGGTTCTGGAGCATATCCCGGATGATGCAAAAGCCTTGTCTGAACTTGTCAGAATTTTAAAACCCGGAAAAATTCTTGCCGTCAGTGTGCCAAGATTCTGGCCTGAAAAAATCTGCTGGCTCTTATCTGAAGACTATTTTAATGTGCCCCTGGGACACTTAAGAATCTATAAAAAAAAATCATTGGTCAAAACCATTGAATCCTTTGGCGTCACCTGTTTTTATTGTCATTATGCCCACAGTATTCACGCACCGTTCTGGTGGCTCAAATGTTTTGTCGGACCCAGCAGGATGGACTCAAAACTTGTCAGTCTTTATCACAGATTGCTTGTTTGGGATTTAATGAAAAAACCAAGATTAACTGCATTTATTGACAACTTACTGAATCCAATCCTTGGCAAAAGCCTGGTTCTTTATTTTAGAAAACCTTAGGGGTTGATACTGAATACAATCGGCTATACACTTTCATGTTCTGATATGGTAAGCTTGCTGCATAACAGGTTGCAAAGAAAATCATGGCTGTCTGATTCACCCTATAACCTTATTCATAACGGAGACGAACAATGCATCGACTCTTTTTTCTTTTTCTAATTTTTTTTGCCGTATCTATCCTTCACTCCTGCGCCCTGCCTAAGAAAACAAGTCTAAGAAACGACCCGTTAATTGGAAAAATTTTTAATACCAGGACAACCCAATCCATTGACTTTGATTCTCTTATTCAGATCATCAAGAGCCATGATGTCATCTACCTGTCTGAAAAACACAACAACCCTGATCATCACGACATTCAGCAAAAAATTATCCGCGCCTTGATTGCAACCGGGGTAAAACCCTTGATAGGATTTGAATTTTTCTCCATGGACGACACACCGGATCTGCTTAATTTTGTGGATTCAGGAACGGTTACCCATTCAAAGAAAACAGAAAAATTCATTGAGACGGACTTGAGAAAAAAACTGGGATGGGACACCCAGTCGGATAAAATGTGGCAATATTATTTTGAGCTTTTAAAAATTGCAAAAAAAGAGACCCTTGAAGTTGCAGGTATTGATCTTCCAACCACATTAAAAAAACGAATCACACGAAAAGGAATCGCCAACATCACTCCCATTGAAAAGGAACTGATTTTTTCAACCAACTTATCTGATGATGCCTACAAAGATTACATGTTTTCAATATTTAAAGACGTTCACTGCGGTATGGGACATGAAAAAATGCAGTCAAAACTGTATGATACCTGGGTGGCAAGAAATGATAAAATGGCCTTGTCCATCAGCCGGCTCCATAAACACAGCAAAGGACCCGTCATTATCATCATCGGCGGCGGACATACGGAATATGGCCTTGGAGTGATTGACAGAGTTGCTGCAATTGACACGACCGTTAAACAGGTCAACATCGCTTTAAAGGAAATCAGTATCAACCCATCACAATTTTCAGACTATGTCCCTTTACTGGAATTAAAAGGATATAAAAAAGTTCCTCCTGCCGATTTCCTTTGGTTCACACAAAGGGTTTCCTATGAAGACCCATGCAAAGAATTCAAGAAATTATTAGAAAAAATGAAAAAACCTTCAACAGATTAAAAACTGATTGACATGTTGAAACAATTCCGCTATTTTTTGGATGGTCGTCCAACCAAAAGGATTATAAAATTTGGACTTTTTAAAAAAATATTACCATTTGTTTAGAAAAGGAGTATATGGGCCCGGCATCAAACACAGATCCAAAAGCACAAAAAATTCTTGTGGCAGTGAGAACCATTTTAGCCCAAAACGGATATATGGGAACTACGATCAGCCTTGTTGCCAAAGAAGCAGGAGTCTCAAGGGGGCTTTTGCATTACTACTTTAAAAACAAAGACGAGATGCTTGCCCAGGTGATCAAAGAAAATATGGAAGTCAGCATTACCATGATCGCTTTTGTGTTTGAGCAGCATCACACCCCCCAAGGCTATGCCAAGGGCATTACCGAGCTTTTACGTGGCGTAATGGAAAATGACCCGGATTTTCTAAGTCTGTTTTTTGAAGGATTTGCCGTTGCCAGGCACAGCAAGATTGTAAACCAGGAACTGGCCATGCTTTATGGCAAATTCAGGAACGCCTTGGAAACCTGCCTTAAAAAAGCAGAAGCGCGCCAGATTATTCATCCCGGCCTCCCGGTGGAAGCACTTGCCGCCATCATCACCGGGATGATTGACGGAATGGGGCTTCAACTTTTAACAGAACCGGATTTAAGTCAAAATCTTATACTTTGGGAAAGTATTGAAACAGCAATTGTTGACCTGCTTTGCAAGGACAGGTAGATAAAAAAATTTAACAAATAACTGGCTGGCCGTCCAGCCAGAAACCTATACTTTTATTCAGGAGGAAACAACATGGAAACACAATATGTCACCTTAAAAAGCAATTTGAAAATTCACACATTAATTGGGGGAGATACATCAAACCCGCCACTGGTTCTGATCCATGGGTGGCCCGCAAGCGGTTGCCTGTGGCGTAAAATAATACCTGAACTGTCAAAACATTTTTATGTGCTTGCGCCGGATCTTCCCGGTCATGGAAAATCAGACAAACCAGAGGAGACAGCATACGATCTTGCCTTTTTTCGCGGCTTTATCCTTGATTTTTTTGATGCCCTGCATCTTAAAACCGCCAGCCTTGCAGCCCATGATTTAGGCGGAATGGCAGGGTTGAGTTTTGCTGTCAGACATCCTGAACGTCTTGATAACTTCATTATAATGGATACAAGTCCCTATCCTGAATGGCCATTTATGCTAAATTTTTCCATTTGCCTTCTTAAACAAAATTTTTTAACCCCCTTGTTTTTAACCCCATTTGTTTTTAAACAGGTTCTGAAAACCGGATTTTACAACAAAAATCTCATTACTCCCGAAGTAATGGATCTTTTCAGAACGCCATGGACCCGCTCAAAGCAAGGTGAAAATGCATTTTCAAACACCATTAAAATCCCTGCTGCCCAAATGGTTGAACCCAAAGAGGCACTCCAAAAAATCAAGGTCCCCACATTGATACTCTGGGGTAAAAATGATTTCTTTTTCCCTTTTAAAATCGCACGGCAACTTCATGGGGACATTAAAGGTTCAACCTTGATCGGCGTTGATAAAGCAGGTCATTTTTCACCGGAAGAGCAGCCAGATTTTATAGGACAACAAATTATTTCATTCATGAAAAAAACTTGATTGTCAAATGTAACCCTTTAAAAGAGTTTACGATTACACGATTGACAAGCTTGGAATAATTTCATATTCTACTGTTATCCAATCGTTAAAAGAAATCTTCATCTTTTCGGAGACCCTATGAAAACTGTTACTGCA
>JAHJLN010000396.1 GCA_018821715.1 Pseudomonadota bacterium
GGGGTTGGCTTACCTGTCATCTGCACTGAAAATGCAGTTTACGGACATTCAAATCAAAATAATTGATAGGGATATTGACGCTGTTGTTAAATCCTTTCAACCTGATGCCGTTGGGGTTTCAGCGGTTTCGCAAAACTATGGGAAGGCAATAGAGGTCGGTGAATTGTGCAGATTTCTCCAAATACCTGTATTTATAGGAGGTGTTCATATTACTTTACTGCCAGAATCTTTATCAAAAGTCTTTGATTTTGGTGTTTTCGGGGAAGGAGAGGAAACAATTGTTGATATCATTGATTATCTTTCTAAGGGGGGGGTATCTGGTTCTTCAGAAATGGAGGATATAAAGGGAATTATTTTACATGCAGAGAATGGAATAAAATTAACTGAACCAAGACCAATAATTTCCGACCTTGACTCCATCCAGCTTCCTGATAGAGAGTTGTTGAATATTCCGATAGGTCAGAACACCTATCTTTTTACATCAAGAGGATGTCCCTATAAATGTACTTTTTGTGCTTCGACGAGGTTTTGGAACAAGGTCAGGTGGTTTCCTGCCGAATACGTTGTAAATGAAATAGAAGAAATAATTAAGAAATACAGACCGCAGGCAATATCTTTTTACGATGATTTGTTTACCGGAAATATAAAGAGACTTGAAAGAATAGTTGAGCTGATTTGTGAAAAAGGAATACATAAGAAAGTGAAATTCGGTTTTTCCTGCCGTGCCAATCTTGTTAACGAAAGGCTGATTGAAATTCTGCAACCGCTAAAGATAAGTATGGTCTGCATGGGACTTGAATCAGGGTGTCAAAGAACACTGGAATACTTAAAAGGCGGTGGGGTTACTGTGGAACAAAATCAGCGTGCCGTAGAGCTATTTTCAAAGGCTGACATAAATGCACAGGGCACCTTTGTTATTGGATCACCCGATGAGAGCGAGGAAGAAATTCTTCAGACATTGAGCTTCATAAAGAAAAGCAGGTTAAATCTTTTTGAGGTATATGTATTAAGCCCTTTTCCCGGAACACCTATATGGGAGACCGCAAAAAAAATGAACTTGGTTTCAAATAGTATGGATTGGAAAAAATTGGCAGTTGATTGTTATGATTTTGAAGATAGAATACTACTTTCAAAGTTACCTCCCAAACGTTTATTTGAATTGTGTACTCTTTTTGAAAAAGAAAAAAGAAAGAGAAAAATAGTTTATTATATTCGGTATATAATAAAAACAGGACTAAGAGATCCTCGGTGGGTACTTAAAAAAATGTACTTTCTTGGTCTAAAAGCGATACCGAAATAGTCATAATGACAGGTACGTTTTTATGGTTGACGGTTTTTTTTAATTCATGAAATTTATTGAAATCAATTCATTGTAGGTACATTTTTAGATGAAAATATTAATTTATGGGGAAGGGTATTTTTTTGCAATTGCACCGCAATTAAAAAAATCTCTTGAACAGCTAAATTCTGATGTGGATCTTTTTAATTGGACATCCTATCTCTATACAGAACAGGGCATTAATTTAAAAAATCGTATTCTTAATAGACTAATGATGCCGCGTATTGCGGCTAAGATAAACCAGGATTTAATAAGTTCTGTAAGAAACAACACATACGATTTGGTTTTGGTGAATAATGGGTGGCATCTTACAGGCAGGACGATCGATGCGATCAAGAAGCATGCTAAATATGTCGTAAATTGGAGTACTGATGAACTTTACAATGATGCGTTTTCTTCATTTATACACATTGAGTCATATTTAAAGTATGATTGTATTTTTTCACAAAGAAAACATTTGTTCAGCTTTTATCTTAGTAAGGGGATAAAAAGATTGGAATATTTACCATTGTTCTATTACCCTGAACATCAGCCTGTTGATACATCGGAAAAGGATAAAAAAATATGGGGAAGCGATATTGCCTTTATGGGGACTTGGAGCAAAAAGCGGGAAAAGATGCTTAATGCTTTGGCCGGGTTGGACCTTAGAATATGGGGTGGTCATTGGAATAAAAGTAAGAAAGACTTTAGGCAAAATTTTACAATAACAAATAAAATAGCATGGTTGGAAGACATGAGCAGAGTTGTGAATTCTACTAAAATAATTGTTGATGCGTTAACCAAAGAGCAGAACGATCAAATAAATATGAAGAACTTGCAAATTCCAGCTTGCGGGGGTTTTTTAATAACAAACAGAACAGATATGATATTAGAATTATTTGAGGAAGATAAAGAAATTGTCTGTTATGACTCGTACGATGAATTGAAAACCAAGTGTGAATATTATTTGCTTCACGAAAAAGAGAGAAAAAAAATAGCATTTCAGGCGCATAAAAAAGTAGTTGCCGGCCAAAATGCAATAATTGACATAGCAAAAAAAATAATAGATGTTGTTAATACCCTATAAGGAGTATTAATCGCATTGATAATAACCAGGAAAGGGGTAAGACACAAATGCAGTCAAAATTAATATTTGTTACGGGTGGACTTGGGTTTATCGGCAAGCATTTTGTGAAGCGTTGCTTGGATATGGGGTATTTTGTGACCAACGTAGATATCGTTAATTATGCAGCCGATAGGTTTGCAAACGAGAAGTTCAAGACATACAACAATTATAGACACATTGAGGAGGATATTGCTAATCTCAGCCATCTTCCAGAAAGTGATTTCATAGTGAATTTTGCTGCTGAGTCGCATGTTGACAACTCCATTTCAGACAGCCGGCAGTTTTGCCATTCTAACATTCTTGGCGTTCAGCGGTTACTAGAACTTTCTCGAGCTAAGGCTGCCTCCGATGCGCCACATTTCATCCAGATCAGTACTGATGAGGTCTATGGTGATATCGTCCAGGGTAGACATGCCGAATCGTCTGCATTGCGACCATCGAACCCTTACTCGGCAACCAAGGCCGCTGCTGATATGCTTGTCATTGGTTGGGCCAGAACATACGGGATCCGCTACAATATTGTTCGCATGACCAATAACTACGGACCAAACCAATATCCTGAGAAACTGATTCCCAAGTCGGTTATGCGCTTACGACGGGGCTTACCGGCGCTGATGCATGGGAATGGCAGTTACATCCGTTCCTGGCTGCATGTTAAGGATTCGGTTGAGGCTATTCTTACTATTATGGTGAAGGGAGAGTCCAATACTGTTTACAATGTTCATGGTGACTGCGAACTGTCGAATATTGATGTGTTGAGAAAGATCGCATCCATTCTTGATGTCCCGGAAAAAGACGCATTTGTACAGATACCGGACCGGGTTGGTCAGGATGTACGCTATAGCCTTGATGACAACCGTCTTCGCGCGCTCGGATGGAATCCTGCTTTGGATTTTGACCAAGAACTTAAGAACATTGCCGTTGAAGATGACTTCAGACGTTTTCTCTAATATTAGGCCCCTTAAGTATCGTGAGCAAATGCCTCGATAATACAATGGGGAGTAAGTTTATATTCAGCAACTTTAATAGGAGATTAAGATATATGAACAAAAAAGATAGCTCAACTCAAGTTTATCCGAATGGACCCATTGTTTCAATGCCAGTACCATGGGACGATGATCGAGGTGGTATTCAGACCCTTGTGGATGGGGGAATACAGTGCATACAGATCATTACTTCAAAAGAGAATACTGTTCGGGCCAATCACTATCACAAAACCGATTCACATTTTATGTATGTAATAAAAGGCGTAATGAAATATTTTCATCGCCCGGCTGAGGACAAATCTGACCCAGAGTGGTTATTGGTGAAGGCGGGGCAAATGGTTTTTACACCACCGATGGTGGAACATGCTGTTGAATTTCTTGAGGACTCGGAATTCATCAATATCACTGGTAAACCGCGGGACCAGGGTACTTACGAAGATGGCCTCGTGCGAGTCCAGCTCCATAATCTTACGGTTAAGGCGGACTGATTTAATGATACCTCACCATCACAAACGAACGGATTGTCGACTATGCGCTTCCCAGATGCTGGAATGTGTACTTCACCTTACACCGACACCTCCTGCTAACGCTCTGGTGCCGGCCACAGAGAAAAACAAAACGCAAGTAGCTTACCCTTTAGACGTTTATCGCTGTGCTGATTGCGGGCATCTGCAATTACTCGATATTATCGATCCAAAGGTGCTGTTCAGCCATTATGTTTATGTGTCAAGCACTTCTTCGGTTATGGTTGGGTATCTTCGGGATCAATGTGCTGCTATTATTAGTCGGCTAAAGCTTAAACCCGGAGATCTGGTCGTCGAGTTCGGCTCCAACGACGGTACATTATTGCGGTTTTTTAAAGAGGCTGGAATGCGAGTCCTAGGTGTGGATCCGGCAGCGAATGTCGCTCCGGATGCATCTGAGATTGAAACTGTTGGTGATTTTTTCAGTGCCGAAGTGGCCAGGCAAATACGAGAACAATATGGCCCTGCAAAGGCGATCTGCGCCTATAATGTTTGTGCTCACATTGATAACCTTCGTGATGTTGTTGATGGCGTTAGTTTGCTACTCGCGCCGGATGGTCAGTTTATATTTGAGGTTGGTTACCTGCTGGATGTTTATCAAAAAACGCTGTTCGACACCATTTATCATGAACACGTCGATTTTCACCATGTCGAACCTTTGAAGCTGTTTTTTTCCGAGCGAGGGCTCAAATTGTTACACGCCGAGCGCTCCAATATTCAGGGGGGGGCCTTGGTAGGCTATGTGGGCAGTTTGACAGGACAAGAGAACCAGACAGTTACTAAACTTATTAAGATGGAACATGAGGCAGGGCTTCAAAGTGCCGGCACATTCCGTCGGTGGGAAAATGCAATCAAGCAACGGGGTGAAGAGCTTATGGCTTTGCTGGGTAGTTTGAAAGCTAAAGGCAAGTCTATAGTTGCCTATGGAGCTGCCGCAAAGGCTACAACATTAATGTATCACTTTGGATTAGATGGCTCTTTACTTGATTATATTGTTGACGATAATCCGCTCAAGCATGGAATGCTTACCCCTGGTTTGCATGTTCCGATATGCTCTCCGGATGTGCTATATCAACAAAAACCTGATTATGTGCTTGTGCTTGCCTGGAACTTTGCAGAACGGATCATTGAGAAGCACAAGCATTATGCCGGAAATGACAGCCGATTCATCATACCACTTCCTAATCTGGCTATTGTTGGAGAATAGAGGTAATGAAAATTGGCTTGATCGGTGCGGGTCGTTGGGGTAAATGCTATATCAATACGCTTAATCACATACCTGGGATTAAGCTTGCCTACTTGGCGAGTGGAAATCCAAAGAGTATTTCACTCATCCCTTCCGATTGCAAGATAACGCAAGACTGGCGTTATCTTTTGGAAGACACCAGTCTGGACGGTGTCATAATAGCTACACCACCGGAAACGCATATGGAAATTGCGCTTGGAGCTATCTCAGCTGGGTTGCCGGTTTTGATTGAAAAACCCATGGTGCTTTCTCTTTCGGATGCTCGAAATTTAAATAAAAAAGCGTCTGATTGTGAGGTTTTAACGATGGTTGGGCACACCCACTTGTTCAGTGCTGCTTTTCGTGAACTCAAAATAAAGAGCCAATCTCTTGGAAAATTGAAAAGCATACGTTCGATAGGGGGGAACTGGGGGCCGTTCCGCCCTGACACACCAATGCTATGGGACTGGGCGCCGCACGATATTGCAATGTCTATAGATCTTTCTGGAAGTTATCCGATACAGATTGAGGCTAAACAGACCGGGTGGATGCAACAGGCAAGTGGAATCGGGGAGTCTTTCACCATTCTTTTGGGTTACGAGTCGGGTGCCTGTACTGAAATTCACATCAGCAATATCCAAAAAGATAAACAGCGGATATTTGAAGCTTCATATGAAGGTGGTTCCCTGATTTATGACGACCTTGCAGATAAAAAACTTGTCTTCCTATGTTCTTCTAAATTAATACCTGGGCCGGTTTCAATTGATAAGTCCATGCCGCTTACCAACCTTGTTGCTGAGTTTTGCCGTGCCATTGGGGAAGGTCGGAAATCTCATCAGAGCTTGCAGCTTGGCCTGCAGGTAGTTGAAGTGCTTGTTGAATGCCAAATGTCTCTCAATGACAGACTGAAATAATGATTAGACAATTGTCGTAATTTTGTTAAGCAATAGAGTTACTGCTGATATACAATATGGATGATTTGTTTTAATGGAAAAAAACTGTAATAAAGTAAATATTTTTGTTGTAATTCCCAATAAGAATGGTATGTTCCATCTTTCTTATTCCCTCCCATTGTTAGAAAAAAGCACTTACCCCAACTATTCGATTATATTAATAGATGATTGCTCTACGGATGATTCTGTCAATTTTGTTGGTGAGCATTATCCGTGTGTAACGGTATTAACTAACAATAGAAAAAAAGGATTCGCCGGTGCTGTTAATACTGGGATAATATATGCCTTGGAACGAGGTGCTGACTATATTGCAGTTTTCAACAGCGATATTAAAGTATTACCCGAATGGATGGATCTGGTTGTCCATGGTTTCAAAAATCAGGAAAAGGTCGGATTGATTGGCTTTACCGAAGTCCTCAAAGAATATGAGGATTTGTATTATTCTTGGAATATAAGAAGTGAGGTTAAGTATAAGAAAGTGAACGGATTACCTGGATGTCTGTATTTGTGTTCATCCAAGGTGTTCCGACATATTGGTCTGTTTGATGAAGGGTATTATATGTATGGTGAGGATAACGATTTCTTTGCTAGATTACGAAAAATCGGCTACAAAATTTTACAGACAAATGTTCCTGTATGGCATTATGGAGAAGGTTCTTCTGGAAGCCACAAATTTTTTATTACATGGTTGGCATATAGAAATGCTTTGAGGTTTGCAATTAAAAATGAAACCCCTCTCAAAATTATCAGATTGGTATTGTCTCTAATAAATCAAGGATGTAATCCGTTATTGTTGAACAAAAACAATGATCCAAATTATAAAAGGTTGCGGCGGTATAATATAGGTATCAATTTTATACTCATCCTGGGGAGTTGTCTCTGGAATATAATAAATATTTTTTCAACTCTAAGAGTACGAAATGGGATAAAAGATGATTTAAAAAAGAGGTTGGTAGATAATATAGAGTAAATAATATGATTGTTGGTATTGATGCATCCAATATACGCGCTGGTGGCGGTGTAACCCACCTGTTTGAGTTTTTGAAGGTAGCCGATCCAGTTATTCATGGATTTTCACAGATCATTGTGTGGAGTGGAAAGGCAACCTTGAGTCGGATTCAAGATCGACCCTGGATAGAAAAGAGATACCAACCCATTTTGGATAAAGCGTTGCCTTATCGAACCTATTGGCAGCGGTTTAGATTATCTAAGCAGGTGAGGGATGCTAATTGTGATGTTCTTTTTGTCCCTGGTGGTTCATATGCAGGTAATTTTCGACCTATCGTGACGATGAGTCAAAATTTGTTACCGTTTGAGTGGCATGAGTTACGACGGTTCGGTTGGTCCTGGTTTACACTCAAAATGATATTTTTACGTTGGATACAATTACGCACCTTCCGTCATGCCGAAGGGGTTATTTTTCTAACGCAATATGCAAAGAATGTTGTAATGAGGGTGATTAAAGCCACTATTGAAAAAACGATGATTATTCCACATGGTATTGATAAGCGCTTTATTTGCCCACCACGGGAACAGTTGCCTGAAAGTCAGTATTCGATGGATCGGCCATTTCGCATTCTTTATGTTTCAATCGTTCATGTATACAAGCATCAATGGAATGTTGCAGATGCAATTGCACAGTTGCGTAAGAGTGGTTTCCCAGTGGTGCTTGATCTGGTAGGGCCAGCCGAATCGCTTGCATTAAGGAGGTTGCGAGCCACTTTGGAACGGATTGATCCAGATAATGAATTTATACATTATTCTGGAGCAATACCCTATGCTGAACTGCATGAATGTTATGCACAGGCGGATGCATTTTTATTTGCCTCAAGCTGTGAAACCTTTGGACAAATTTTGACTGAAGCAATGTCTGCCGGGTTGCCCATCGCATGTTCAAACAAATCAGCTATGCCGGAGTTACTTGGTGATGCAGGAATGTATTTTGATCCTGAAAAGCCTGCTGAAATTGCTAACGCTATCAGGAAACTCTTCAGCAACTCAAAATTACGTTCCCACCTCGCAGATCGGTCATTTGAGAAGGTGCAGGAATATTCCTGGGAACGTTGTGCAAAAGAAACTTTTTCCTTCATAACCCAAATTGCAGACAACAAACAGAGTCTTGACCCATTAACGAAAATTAACTAACAGGAAACTGTATTATGTTCACCGGCAAAACACTACTCATTACCGGCGGTACCGGTTCTTTCGGAAATGCTGTTCTACATCGGTTTCTGAGTACACAGATCAAAGAAATTCGAGTCTTCAG
Source organism: Pseudomonadota bacterium (assembly GCA_018821715.1). Taxonomy (GTDB): domain Bacteria; phylum Desulfobacterota; class Desulfobacteria; order Desulfobacterales; family Desulfobacteraceae; genus Desulfobacula. The sequence continues at coordinate 8,399 of JAHJLN010000396.1, forward strand.
CCGTGATGAGAAAAAGCAGGAAGATATGCGGATCGAGTTGAAAAACGATAAAGTGAAATTTTACATCGGGGATGTCCGGAACTACAACAGCCTTGACTGTGCCATGCGTGATGTTGACTATGTGTTCCATGCCGCAGCCTTAAAACAGGTTCCTTCTTGTGAGTTCTATCCCATGGAAGCTGTACAGACAAACATTCTCGGTACAGAGAATGTTTTAAATGCTTCTCTTTCGAATGCTGTACAGCGGGTGATTCTACTCAGCACAGATAAGGCTGTTTACCCGATCAATGCCATGGGAATCTCCAAGGCAATGATGGAAAAATTAATGGTGGCAAAATCCAGATTCGCAGACCCTAAGAAAACGATTTTCTGCTGTACCAGATACGGCAATGTCATGGCGTCGCGAGGGTCGGTTATCCCTCTTTTTATCAAGCTGATCAAAGAAGGTAAGCCGCTGACAGTTACCGATCCCAATATGACCCGTTTTCTTATGTCCATTGAAGATGCAGTTGATCTAGTTCTTTATGCCTATACACAAGGTCGGCAGGGAGATATTTTTATCAAAAAGGCCCCGGCTTCAACCATTGGTGATCTGGCGCTGGCTCTCAAGGAATTATTTAAGGGAAACAACGAGATCAAGGATATTGGTACACGGCATGGTGAAAAATTGTACGAGACCCTGTTAACCCGTGAGGAGATGGCCCATGCTGAAGATATGGGGGGCTACTATCGAATTGCTGCTGATAATCGTGATCTTAACTATAATAAATATTTTATTGAGGGAGAACAAGTCGTATCCCAAGCCGAGGACTATCATTCCCACAATACCCAGCGGCTTAGTATTCCTGAAATCAATGAAAAACTTCTTGAACTTGATTACATTCAAAAGGAGCTTAAGGGAGGTGTGGGTTGCGCATACTGATTCTTGGTGGAACCGGCATGTTGGGGCATACCCTTTGGGATCATTTTTCCCAACGATTTCCTGATACCTACGCAACGATCAGAAAAAACCGTAATAGTTATGACCCGGGTGGACGATTCAATAGCAGCAGGATAATAGATTTTGTGGAGGCAGATGACTTTATTGAATTGGCAGGTGTGATGAAATGTGTAAGACCCGATTTTATATTAAATTGTATCGGGGTTACAAAGCGGCGGGAGGAGGCATGTGAAGCCTTGCGTACAATCACATTAAATGCGCTGCTGCCGCATAAACTGGTCGAGTGGGGTAAAACAAATTTTGCAAAAGTTATAAATTTCAGTACTGATTGTGTATTTAATGGTGAGCAGGGGAATTACACTGAAGAAAGCCCAACCAATGCGACTGATTTCTATGGTAAGACAAAGGCTCTGGGGGAGATTCAAGGCAATAATGCACTAACTTTGCGGTCTTCATTTATAGGTACAGAATTGGGCCCTGGTACAGAGCTGTTGGAATGGTTTTTATCCCAGACGGGGAGAGTGAAAGGGTTTACTAATGCAATTTATACTGGATTAACTACGCTCGAATTAAGTCGAATCATCGAACAGATATTGCTTCATAATCCAGGAGCAAATGGTATTTATAATGTTTCCAGTGATCCTATTAGTAAGTACGCGCTTTTAATATTGATAAAAGACAAACTTCATCTGGGTGTTGATGTTATTCCCGATACAATATTCAGGTGCGATCGAAGTCTTAACTCAACAAAATTCCGTAAAGAATTTAATTATACCCCTCCAACCTGGGAAACAATGATTGATGAGTTGAGCAAGCATATTTTTAAAAAAAGTAGTAGCGGGGGAATTAAATGATATAGTATGACCTGTTTTTAAGGATAGCTTTGATGATATCAGGTAAATTTTTAAGGGGATTTTTGTTATGTCCATGAAAGTGATGACCATTGTAGGGACTCGCCCGGAAATTATTAAATTGAGCAGGGTTATGAGTGAGTTAGAGCAATATGTGACGCATATTTTAGTCCATTCAGGTCAGAACTATGATTATGAATTAAATGAAATATTTTTTCAGCAACTGGGGGTAAAAAAACCGGATTATTTTCTGGATGCTGTGGGCGCAACTGTTGCACAGACCATTGGCAATGTGATTGCAAAATCAGATGAGATTATGGCAAAAGAGAAACCTGATGCAGTGTTGCTTTATGGTGATACAAATAGTTGTCTTGCGGTTATTTCGGCGAAACGCCGTAAAATTCCGATATTTCATATGGAAGCCGGGAATCGTTGCTTTGATCTAAGGGTACCTGAGGAGATTAATCGGAAAATTGTTGATCATACCAGTGATATAAATATGACCAATACGGAGCATGCTCGCCATTATCTTTTAGCTGAAGGGATAAAGGCTGAAACTGTAATAAAAAGCGGTTCTCCCATGAAAGAGGTATTGGAATACTATATGCCTCAGATTCAAGCTTCCGATGCCCTGGCCAAATTGGGTGTGATTAAAGGAGAATATTTTGTAGTCAGCGCCCATCGAGAGGAAAATGTGGACAGCAAGGAAAACTTTTCCAACCTGCTGGATACATTAAACGCTATTGTTGCAAAATATGATCGCCCTATTATTTTTTCCACTCATCCCCGTACCAGGAAACGTCTGGAAGATCAAAAGACTGTTAGCTTAGATTCTCGTATTCATTTTTTAAAACCCCTTGGGTTTTTTGAGTATGTGAAACTTCAAATGAATGCACTTTGTGTTATTTCGGACAGTGGCACTATTACAGAAGAATCAACTATCCTTGATTTTCCGGCGGTTACGATTCGAAATGCCCATGAGCGACCTGAGGGAATGGATGAAGGAACGCTGATTATGTGCGGTTTACGGGCAGACAGGGTTATGGAATCAATTAAAATTGTAGTTGATCAGCAAAGGGATATGCCACGGCAATTCAGACTGGTGCCGGATTATGACACAGATAATGTTTCCAAGAAGGTTTTACGAGTAATTATGAGTTATACGGATTATGTGAATCGGACAGTCTGGAGAAAGTAATTTTAGATGAAGATTCTAATTGTATCTCAATATTTCTGGCCAGAAAACTTTCGGATTAATGATTTGGCTGTGGGGCTGATGGAAAGAGGCCATGAGGTTTCGGTTCTTACCGGCATTCCCAATTATCCGGAAGGGCAGTTTTCCACTGGATATGGTTTATTCACGAACCGAAAGGAAGTATATAAAGACGTCCGAATCATTCGCGTGCCTTTGTTTCCAAGGGGCAAAGGGGACAGGGTACGACTTTTTTTAAATTACATTTCGTTTGCTTTGTTTTCCAGTGTTTTGTCTATTTCCCTTTATCGAGAAGAGTTTGATCTGCTTTTTGTCTTTGAGCCGTCCCCGATAACTGTTGGATTGCCTGCTATTGTTTTAAAAAAACTAAAATCTATCCCGATATTTTTTTGGGTACAAGACCTTTGGCCGGAAAGCCTATCGGCAACCGGTGCAATTAATTCCAAAACTTTGCTTAATATTGTGAGAAAACTGGTCTGTTTTATTTATAAACGCTGTGACAGAATTTTAATTCAGTCACCGGCATTTTCTCCTTTAATAGAAAGTCAGGGTGTCATCTCCGAGCGTATCCATTTTTTCCCTAATAGTATTGAAGCCGTTTATCAACCTGTTCTGGAACAATCCAATGTAGATATTAGGGATTTACTGCCATCAGGTTTTTGTATTATGTTTGCGGGTAATATCGGAGCAGCTCAGGATTTTGAAACGATCCTTCTGGCTGCCCAAAAATTGAAAGAATATTCAGATATACACTGGGTTGTACTGGGAGATGGCCGAAGGTTTGAATGGGTTAAAAAAGAAATCGGGTTGCGTGATCTTTCAGAAAAAGTTCATTTATTGGGAAGACATTCATTTGAAGCAATGCCTGTTTTTTTTGCCCAGGCAGATGCCATGCTGGTTACTTTAAAGCAGGAACCAATTTTTGCATTGACAATTCCTGCAAAAATTCAATCCTATATGGCCTGTGGAAAACCTATTATCGCAGCTCTTGATGGGGAAGGAAGCCGGATAATTACGGAATCCGGCGCTGGAATAGCTTCTTCGGCAGGTGATGCAGAGGCACTGTCAAAAGCGGTTCTGACGATGTATCAAATGTCAAAGGAAGATCGGGAGGCGATGGGTATGCGGGGAAAAGCGTATTGTGATGCAAACTTTGAACGGGAAATGTTGATTGATAAGTTGGAAGGCTGGATGACGGCATGTATTCAATCCAAGCACAATAATGGACAAAAAGCTTGAGCACAACTATTTTAATTACAGGTATAAATGGTTTTTTGGGTCGCGGTATAGTTAAAGCGATGCAGGAAAGCGGATATCTTGTCAAAGGGACGGTTCGTTCTGCAAATGGAAATAAATGTTCGATTGAGGATGATCCCCGTATTTTTATAACCGGTGAAATTGATGAGCAGACGGATTGGGGTGAAGCGCTTGATGGTATTGATGTGGTAGTTCATCTTGTTGCCCGTGTACATGTAATGAATGATGTGTCTGATGATCCTTTGGCAGCGTTTCGTAAGGTGAATACGGCCGGCACCTTGAATATGGCGCGGCAGGCAGTGACTGCCGGGGTTAAACGGATTGTGTTTATCAGTTCGATTAAGGTCAATGGTGAAGGAACGGGTGACAAAAAGGTCGTTTTTTCTGAGGTGGATATTCCGGATCCGCAGGATCCATATGCAGTCTCAAAATGGGAGGCTGAACAGGGGTTGATGGCAATCGCAAAAGAGACAGGGTTAGAGGTTGTTATTATTCGACCGCCGCTGGTTTATGGACCTGGGGTTAAGGCTAATTTTCGTTCCTTGATGAAATGGGTGATTCGTGGTGTGCCGCTGCCTTTAGGCGCGGTAGATAATAAACGCAGTCTTGTGGCTTTGGAGAATCTGGTAAGTTTTATCATTCATTGTATGGAACATCCCAAAGCGGCGGGTGAGTTGTTTCTGATTTCTGATGGTGAGGATGTTTCGACAACTGAATTATTGCAGAAGATGGCACGGGCTTTTGGGAAAAGATCTTTTTTAATACCTGTGCCGGTGAGCTTGATGTTCTTTGTGGCGAGGATGTTGGGCAAAAATAATATCGCCGATCGCCTGTTTGGTTCTTTGCTGATAGATAGCTCAAAGGCGCGGAATTTGTTAGGGTGGAAGCCGGTTGTTTCCATGGTTGAAGGATTAAAGAATATGGTTAAAGATCCGTATGCATTTATGGAACAATAGAAAATGATTAAGATTATCAGTCTGCTCATCGCCTCTATTTCATTAGGTGCTGCTGGCGCCTGGTTTATTTCAAAATATGGAATTCGGTTAGATACAATTGATATTTCAAATCAAAGAAGTTCACATAAAGGGATTGTGCCGAAAGGCGGGGGGATAGGGATCTTCTTTGCTTTTCTTACTTTATCTTTTTTTTTAAATCTTCCATATCATTTATGGGGTTCTGCTTTTGTAATCGCTTTGGTTAGTTTTTTAGGAGACAGGCGGGAGCTTTCTGTTAGCCTGAGGCTTATTGTACAGGTTTTGTGCGCACTTCTTTTTTTGATTCAGTTTTCTCCGGTCAGTTATTCAGAAAACATCTTTCTCTATCTTTTTTTTATTGTATTCATTGCAGGGACTGCCAATATATTCAATTTTATGGATGGGATTGATGGCATTGCAGGAATTATCTCTGTTGTGGCCTTCGGTTCTATTGCATTCTATGGAGTAATGGGTCAGGTTCGGACAGAGTATATTGTTTTATGCGCCGGCATGGCGTTAGCCTCGATTGGATTCTTGTTTTTTAATATCCCAAAGGCAAGAGTTTTTATGGGGGATGTCGGCAGTGTTTTTTTAGGCTTTGTTTTTGCAGGTGTTCTTATTTATTTTTGTATTGACCTGCGTGACTTTATTTGTATGTCTGGTTTTCTTTTAATGTTTTATGCAGATGAAATCATAACAATGGCAGTTCGAATTCAGAGCAGGGAATCTTTAACTGTTCCTCATCGAAGACATGTGTATCAACTGCTTGCAAATGAAATGGGGATTGAACATTGGAAGGTTTCAATGTTTTATGGGGCGGCTCAAGCATTGATTAGTTTTACCATATTAATAGTTAGATCTGAGAATATCTATATAATTCTTACGATGCTTGGTTTGTATTTTTTATTTTTTCTTGTATTATCAATTAATATTCGCAAAAAGGTTTATTTATTAAATGAAAATCGGGGCCTCTAAAAACTTATATATCATCCTGGCGATTGATATTTCCCTTTTATTAGTTTCTTTTTATTTGGCGCATTTAATACGCTTTGATTTTTCTATTCCCCAAGAGTATTTTGATAAGTTTATAGGCATGTTTTTATATGTCGTGGTTCTGAAGATTTTCTGTTTTTTCTTTTTTGACCTGTACAGGGGGATGTGGCGATATACAAGCCTGAATGATTTGATGAATATTATAAAAGCTTCAACATTGGCCACTTTTTTTATCATAGTTCTAATTCTTTATCTTAATCGATTTGAAGGTGTATCAAGATCCGTATTCATTATAGATTGGTGTTTTACTATTTTCTTTGTACTGGCATTAAGAGTTGTAACAAGGCTGTATTTTGAAAAATTTGTCGGCAGCGATAAAGTAAACCTGATTGATGATCTTATCAGGAGAATATACCGAAGAAAGAAGCAATCACAGACAGAAGTTATTATTATCGGTGCCGGCGGGTGTGGTGAGAAAATTGCCCGTGAAATCAAGGATAATTCCGTCATTCGATACAGGGTCGCAGGCTTTCTGGATGATGATCTTAAAAAAGTAGGCCGGAAAATTCATGGTATCAGTGTCATGAATACGATTGACCAGCTTGAAAATGTCATAAAATCAACGGGTGCTACTGAAGTGATCATTGCATTGCCTTCTGCGTCTGCCTCAAGGTTGAGAACCATTGTTGAGGATTGTAAGAGCTGTGAAATAAAATATAAGATTGTTCCTAATATGGGTGAATTGATAAATGGAAAAGTTACCATTAATTCTATTCGGGATGTTGAATACAGAGATCTGCTCGGGCGTGAGCCTGTTGCTCTTGACAATGAAAAAATTGGTGCCTATTTGGGGGGGAAAGTTATCATTGTAACCGGTGCCGGAGGGTCCATTGGAAGTGAATTATGCAAACAGATCTGCAGGTTTTTCCCTAAAAAAATAATTTTACTTGAAAGAGCGGAAAGTTCTCTTTTTGAGATTGATTTGCAATTGAAAAAAGATTTCAAGCAGACTGAAATCATTCCAATGCTTGCAGATATTCAGAACAAACCTGAATTAAAAGATATTTTCAAGACGTATTCGCCAAATATTGTTTTCCATGCAGCAGCATATAAACATGTTCCCATGCTAGAAGCCCATCCATGGAAAGCGGTTGAAAACAATATTGTAGGAACGGAAAATATGGTTGAAATCTCTGATCAGTTTGAATGCGAAAAGTTCGTTCTGGTTTCAACGGATAAGGCTGTAAATCCAACTAATATTATGGGAACCAGCAAACGAATAGCTGAATTGTTGGTACAAAACAGAAATACATGCTCTTTATCAGCAACGAAATTTATTACGGTCCGTTTTGGAAATGTTATAGGAAGTGTAGGCAGTGTTATCCCGCTTTTTAAAAAGCAGATTAAAGAAGGCGGTCCTGTTACGGTGACCCATCCTGACATGATCCGATATTTTATGTTGATCCCGGAAGCATGCCAGCTCATTCTGCAATCCGGTGCCATGGGCAATGGTGGGGAGATTTTTATTTTAGAGATGGGAAAACCAGTGAATATTAATGAGATGGCAAAGGATTTGATTCGATTCTCCGGATTTGAACCAGATGTTGATATAAAAGTAGAATATACAGGTTTACGTCCGGGTGAAAAATTATTTGAAGAATTAATGACAGTCGGCGAAGATGTTCTAAAAACAAATCATAAAAAAATTATGGTTTTAAATGGAAGAAAGTGCGACATGGGAATTGTCACCGATGATATTAGAAACTTAATATCAGCCGCTCAAAAAAGAGATAAACCATTATTAATTAAACACTTAAAAAAGATGGTTCCTGAATACTCTTATAGCAGCAGTATTTGAAGTTGATTTGCAGTATTAGAAAACATCAGCGATAAATGTTTTTTCATTGCTTTGGCTGATAGGCTGTTATATAACATACGCGTTTTGACTTATTTGTCATTGCATATGCTTATGTATACACAAGAAGGTAAGTGAAAGAGCGGAGCTATCAGACCTTTGATTAACTCAGGGCAGGAAGACGTTACTTATTACAAAATTGAAATTAATCACAAAAAAATACATAATATTTTTTATAACCAATTTTAATTATTGAATATTAACTTCATTTATGCTATAAAAAGATGATGCAAAAAGCATAAACGGAGGGATGCCAAATGGACTTTAAATCAGAGCAAAAAAATTTAACATTTTCCGATCTTGAAAAATCATCCACAGACAAAAAGAATCGAAGCAAGGAAAGCCTGAAAAATATGGAAAAGGCAATAGCCTGGGATAAAATCGAATCTATTCTTCTACGGGATTACCCGGTAGGAGACAAGAAGGATGGAAATAAAGCCTATTCTCCATTGCTTTTGTTTAGATGCCTACTGATCCAGAAATGGTTTCGGATTAAGTCAGACCCAGAACTTGAAAGTCAAATCAATGATCGGGACTCATTTCAGGCTTTTTGGGGACTATCCTCTACAGACGCATCCCCGGACCATTCAACCTTTTCAAAATTCAGGAAAAGACTTACGAAAGGGAAATTCGATTTAATCGTGGGGGATATACTTAATCAATTTGCTGCCCAGGGATTGACTATTAATGAAGGAATTGCAGTTGATGCCCGGATAGTGAAATCCAGTAGCCCTAAAAGCAATAAGAAATTGGAAGAAATTAGAGCAAAGCGTGAAACTCCAGAAAGCAAACTTGATAAGAACGGCAACCCTTTAAAGTTTTCGAGAGATATTGAATCCAATTGGGTGACAAAAAATGAGAAACATTACTATGGCCTGAAGGAGCACACAGCAGTCGATGCAAAACATGGATTTGTGCTTTCAACTGTTTTAAGCCGGGCTTCAGTAAATGATACCAAGTACTTGGCATATTGCACTTTATATAGCCGTCATACCAAACATAAACTTGCAATAGTGTATGCAGATAAAGGGTATCACGGAGAGCCTAATCGATCCTTCTTAGTAATGAACAATTTTAAAGATGGTATCATGAGAAAGGATGAGAAAAACGCTAAACTGACAGAATTGGAGATAGACCGGAACAAAAAAATATCCAAGGTCAGATATATAGTTGAACAGTATTTTGGGTTAAGCCATCTTCACAATGATGCTCAAAGAGCCAGGTTTACAACCATCGCTAAAAACAACATAGATATATGGTTCAGGCAGGTTGCGTTCAACCTGAAACGAGGGTTTAAAATAATTCAAAGGAAAGAAGCAACGGCATAGTTGCGTCTAACAGCTAAAAATGGCTTTTTGGGCAGTAAAATTGGAGTTGAAAATGGGATTAGCTACAAACTTAAGGCAGAAATTATCGAAAATTTTGAAA
>JAHJLN010000397.1 GCA_018821715.1 Pseudomonadota bacterium
GGTAAAATCAATACTTTATATAGTATAATAGTGAGGTCTTGTTATGACGCTGCTTTCTGTTTTCAGCCTGGCCATTGCGCTGTTTATCCTTGCTTCAACGCCGGGTCCAGGTGTTTTTGCCACAATTTCACGATCTCTTGCATCAGGTTTTGTTGTGTCCCTGGCAGTGATTGCCGGAATTGTGACAGGTGATATTATTTTTCTTTTATTTGCCATAACGGGGATGTCTGTCATTGCCCAGGTTATGGGTGATTTTTTTGTAGTGGTCAAGATCATTGGCGGTATATACCTGATTTTTCTCGGGGTTAAAATCTGGATTTCAAACCCAGGGTCTGCTCAAGCGGTAAATGAAAAGAAAGGGTTGAAGTATGGAAATTATTTGAGTGGGCTTGGTATTACCCTGTCAAATCCAAAAGTAATCCTTTTTTATTGCGGTTTTCTTCCCACCTTTATGGATTTGCCTTCCCTGGGCCGGCTTGATATCTGTATGGTTACAATGACGGTTTTGATTGTATTATCAAGTGTCCTGATTTTTTATGCTTACCTTGCCAACCGGGCAAGAGTGTTTTTTTCCAGTAAACAGTCGGTCAGGTACTTGAATAAAGCTGCCGGCAGCGTGATGATTGCTACCGGTATTGTCATTGCATCAAAATCATGACAACGTCTTGAATATTCTTTTAAAATAATTCAGGCAAAAACAGCATGATTGTACAATCATTTTTTAAATGGGTTGCTTTAAAACACTTGATCAAAGGGTCAGATAGCGCCGGAGCATTCAGTTCCCATCTGGTAAAGATTGATGCCAATTGTATTCTGGATACCCATTGCCATGAAGGCTGTCAGGAACTTCATGAAGTAGTTGACGGAGAAGGCATTTGTGAATTCGATAAAGAACGCTTTGCATATCATCCTGGGCAAATGACATTGATTCCAAAAGGGATATGTCATAAAGTAACGGCAGGTGAAGAAGGAATATTGCTTCTGGCAAAGTTTATTCCAGCGCTTATTTAAGCAGGGCGGGTGACGAGAGGGAGGTGTAATGAAAAAAACTGACGAAAGTCTAAAAATATTAGATCTGCCTGGGTTACCAGGAACGAGTATGATTTTTGGTCAGAATATTATGAATGAATTTCAGCGTCATATTCATCAAGCCTATATCATTGGAATCGTGGAAAAAGGCGTACGAATAATTACCCATGCAAAAGGAGAAGTGAAGATATCCGGTCGGGATATCTTTATGCTGAATCCAGGGCAGGCGCATGCCTGTAGATCAGGGACATGCCGTGGTCATTCCTATACTGTTTTGTGCATTCCCCAGGCACAGATGAAAAAATCAGTGCAACAAAACTTTGGTCCAAAGGAGAAAATCCCGTTTTTTAAAGGAATCGTATATAGGGAAAAGACACTTTTCAAACAGGCCGCCCGCCTGTTTGAAATCATAAAAGAAACAGGGCCGGATATAGGGATACAAACGTATTTTTCTTTATTTGTTACTCAGTTGTTAACAGAGGGTACAACAGACCTGTTAACCATTAGCGAGCCTGAAATTAAAAAAAAATCCATAAAAACCATATGCGATTATCTGGCGCTAAATAGTCATGAAAATTTTTCTTTGAAAAAACTTTCAGATATTGCCTGCCTAAGCCCTTTTCATTTTCAAAGGCAGTTTACAAAATCCATTGGAATAAGTCCCCATGAATATTTGATGGATTTGAAAATTAAAAAAGCAAAAAAAATGCTTTTAAGGTCCCAGGATATTGCTGATATTGCACTTGGCTTGGGATTTGTTGACCAAAGCCATTTTTCCCGCATGTTTCGAAAAACCGTAGGGATACCGCCTGGTAGGTATTATCAATTGAATCATAAAAAAAGACACTGATGCAAAGTTGATTATAAAATTTGCGGGTGTTAAAAAACCAGTGCCTTTTGAAAGACTTCCTCAAGGGCCTGGTTTACAAATTGTTCAAGTTTTTCCCGGGTAAAGGTCAGTTCGGTTCTTTCAAGCGTCATAGAAACCGGTATGGTTTTTAAAGCATTTTTATCTGAAATGCCAAGGTATAAGGTCAAGTCAATATCCAGAATCATGTCTGTTGTCGCCCCTTTTTTCTTTGCACGGCATTCAAACTTATTAATTTGTCCTGCCACAATCTGCTTAAATCCTTTTGATGCTTTTATAACACCATCAGGTGTCAGCTCCCATGGATTAACCCGGGTTGTTGTAAATCCGTTTTTTTCAAAATAGATCCCGACAATCCTGGTTAATGTATCCGAAAGATTCATTCCATTGACAAAATAGGTTTCCTGGCTGTTGTCCAGCAGAATCCTGTAGCCGACATACCCCATGTCCATATCAATTCGCTTGTCTTGAAAAGGAGCGATTCCGACCTGGCCGGTTTGTGTTTTTTCATGATCCCCAAAATAGGTGATATCAATAAATTTCTGGCCGGGCGTGGCACATCCCCAGACAAATAAAAAAATAACTCCTAAAAAAATAAGTGTTTGGCGCTTCATTGAAATGTTCTCCTTGGGTAAAATCAGTTAAGCTTGATATCATCAATTTTTACAGAATTTAAATACTCTTTTACCGCACCCAGGGTCAAGGTAAACATTTTGGTGCCGGTTAAAATGGCAATGGCATCATTCTCACAATGACAGGAACCGGCAAAGGCAGGCCCTATAAAATCAGCCGGATTCCGGGCTTCATCCGGATTTTCCTGCATAATGGCAAGATAGGTGTTTAACCGATCCTTTAAAATTTCAAAATAATCAATCTGCTGACCTGTGGTGGTTTGGGTAAGGGTTGAGATACTATTGGATATTTGCCTGATAGATTCCCAGAACATTTGGGTTACAGGGCCTTTATTTTTATTAGTGGCGGGCATGAAAAAGGCGATGCCCCAGCCAACACTCAGGATTTTCAATAGTTGAAGTTCATATTCAATAGTTGTCAGGTTTAATTGGCTGTCTTTGGGTATGGCTGCCAGAAGCTCTTTCAGGTCTGTTCTGTCAAAAGCAAAGGCTGACAAGTCCTGTGCCAGTTTTTGTACGGTAAGTGTCTCTTGATTTTCTTGTCCCATGAGGCTTTGATTCCTATTAAATTCATGTACAAAATAATTAACTTATGTCATATAATATATCATTTTAATAACAGTACAAAGAAAAAGTGTAAACACCAAATGATACAGATAGATCTAAAGTTGTTTGTGACATTATCAAAATATTCTCCAAAAAACAGTGAATGCCTTAAAATCCCTGAAGAAACAACTGTGGA
>JAHJLN010000398.1 GCA_018821715.1 Pseudomonadota bacterium
TCTTGAACACGAATAAAAATATTTAGAGGTTAAAACAGATTCACCTGAACCAAGGAGCAAATTTTTTATGCAGATTCTTGAAAATTTTGTCCGTATCATTGATGGCCTGAGTGATAGAATCGGCCATCTTGTCGGATGGATGACAACCTTGATGGTCCTGGTCGTATTTTTTGATACCGTAATGAGATATGCGTTCCATCAGGGAAACGTTGCCTTGCAGGAATTGGAATGGCATCTTTTTTCCATTGTTTTTTTAATCGGCGCCGCATACACGCTTAAAGAAGGCGGTCATGTCCGGGTGGATATCATTTTTATCAACCTATCCCAAAAAACCAAAGCATGGATTGACTTTATCGGTATTTTCATCTTTCTTCTTCCCCTTTGTGCCATCGTCATCCTGTCCACCAAAGGATTTGTTTTGAATTCCTGGGCTGTCCGTGAGGTTTCACCTGATCCGGGCGGACTTCAGGCGAGGTATATTTTAAAAGCAATGATTCCGCTGGGATTTTCCCTTCTCATTGTACAGGGATTTTCTGAAGCTGCTAAAAATTTCATGGTCATCATGGGATATAACCCAAAGGTCACACGCAAAAAACAGGGAGATAAATCATAATGGAATTTATCACTGAATTTATGCCCCTGATTATGTTTGCTACTGTTTTCGCGTTATTGCTTCTGGGATTTCCGGTTGCCTTTACCATTGGCGGTGTTGCTTTCTTTTTCGGTCTTTACGGTTTTGGTCCCGGTTTTTTTGAACTGTTGCCCTTAAGAATCTGGGGAACCATGACAAACTTCACTCTCCTGGCCGTCCCCTTGTTTATTTATATGGGTGTCATGCTGGAAAAGTCAGGGTTGGCTGAAGAATTACTGGAAGCCATGGCCCTTGTTTTTGGAAAAATCAGGGGGGGGCTGGCAATTTCTGTAATTTTTGTCGGCGCCCTCATGGGAGCGTCTACCGGAATTGTTGGGGCGACGGTTGTTACCATGGGGCTCCTTTCAGTTCCCACCATGCTTCGAAACCGGTACAACAAAAGCCTGACTACCGGAACAGTTGCTGCATCCGGGACATTGGGGCAAATCATTCCGCCGAGTATTGTGCTGGTTTTACTGGGTGATATCATGAATGTTCCGGTTGGAGATCTTTTTATCGGCGCGATCATACCGGGATTGATCCTTGTGGTATTGTACATGCTCTATATATTTATCATCGCCAATATAAAACCGGAATGGGCCCCCCCCATTGATCAGGAAATTCTTGATTCGATTACCCGAAAGGAACTTACAGCAAAGGTTTTCAAAGCACTTCTTCCCCCCCTGGTCCTTATGATATCCGTACTGGGTTCTATTTTTGCCGGGATCGCATCTCCCACAGAAGCCGCATCTGTCGGTGCCGTCGGTGCAACCCTTTTAACAGCCCTCCATGGCCGGTTTAATTATCAAATTGTAAAAGATGTGATGGATGTGACCACCAAACTCACCTGTATGGTGTTTATCATTCTTGTTGGCGCCAGCACCCTTGGTCTTGTTTTCAGAGGCCTGGGAGGGGATGCCCTGGTCAGAGGCCTGATTTTGTCTCTTCCCTTTGGGCGATGGGGAATTCTTTTTATCGTAATGGTGATTATTTTTATTGCAGGCTTTTTTCTGGATTTTATCGAGATTACCTTTATTCATGTACCGGTTCTGGCACCGATCATGATCCACCTGGGCGTCGATCCCCTGTGGCTGGCAGTCCTTATTGCCGTGAACCTTCAAACCTCTTTTCTGACGCCGCCATTCGGGTTTTCACTCTTTTATCTGAAAGGGGTTACCCCGCCTGAGATTAAAACAACGGATATTTATATAGGGATCATTCCGTTTGTCATTATCCAGATTATAGGGCTGCTAATTATCTGTCTAATCCCCGAGGCTGTCACGTGGCTGCCCAAAGTTCTTTGACGGCGCCTACAGAATTCAGAATCGAAAAAACAAAGGAGGCAAAAAAATCTTGCCTCCTTTTATTCTAGCGGTTCATGCTAAAGATATTTTAATTTCTGGTAGGGTTCTTCTGTTATTTTGTTCCATTCATAAATATTTTTCTGGAATTCCAGGAAAGAATCATACACTTTTCTGCTCATGGGATCAGAAGCGGCAACCTCTTCCAATACTTCAAAGGACAATCTTTTAAGTTCTTTGAGTACGGGTTCGGGGAATTCTTTAAGCTGTACCTTATGGACATCTATCAGTTCCCTTAATGCTGCATTGTTTTTTGCTTCAAA